>JAHJCZ010000136.1 GCA_018812705.1 Candidatus Omnitrophota bacterium | reverse complement strand
GAAGACTTAGACCGCTAGCTAGTTGGCGACTAATTTCTTCGCGTTCATCAAAGTTTAATCGGTGGTATGGATTCATAGGCAACTCCTTTTCTCTGTTATTTTAACAGATTAAAGTGTTGCACTAGAACCTTGAACCCAAGCTGGCATCTATTTTATTACTTTTTCATATAGACCATCAAAAGAACTCCACAGGCTACATATGGTGTAATATCCCATATAAATCCTCTATAAACTAGCTTCTCACCTAAAACAATTAGAATAATACCCCATATTATAGTAAGGATCACTTTACCAATAATTTTAAAAACATTCCAGACACTTTGATCACTGCTGCATTCAGAACCGCGTACCTCAACGTTCTTTTGACCTTTCTTTAAAAAAGACTGAACAATTGCAACAATAGTTCTAACGAACAAATAGAAAATATAAAGAATTGGGATCAACTGTACTGCAAGGGCAGGAAGAAAATAAATGCGGCCTATTATTCCGACAAAGAACAGAACAATTGCAACAGAAAGAAAAATAGCAAATATTAAAAGTTCACGCAATATCCAATTCTTTGGCATTAGCTTCATATTTTTTCTCCCCTATTGCACACAAGTGCTATTTTTTATCTTTACTACATTTGCAAAACTTATCAAATTTGCAAGGCATAAAACCAAAAATAAAAATACAAAGTCCAACAATAATAACAACACCTTGCTTTAATCCAATTCCCATTCCTCCACCAATTCCAATGTGATCAGCGACAATCCCAAGCAAAGCAATTACAAAACCAAGCAGTAAACAACATTTACAATTTTTTTTATTCTCTTTTGGATCTGTCATATCAACCTCCTGGTTAAAAGGTAATGTTTATCACATTTGCTTCATTATATCAAAGCAATGTATTTTAACCCAGATTTTTTATTATAATTGATAGAATATCTGCACAAAGGGATCAGTGATTAAATTAGACGAGATTTAACTATGTTTGCGGGGATCAAGAATATAATTCTTTTAGTTGTTCTTTTATGCTCTGATTGGATAAGTACTCATCATAAGTTGTATGTGCACGGTCAATATAACCTTTTGGAGTTAACTCAATGATCCTTGTTGCTACTGTATCAACAAGAGTATGATCATGCGATGAGAAAAGGATCGTTCCTCTGAACTTTTCCAAACCTTTGTTCAATGCAGTTATCGATTCCAGGTCAAGGTGATTGGTCGGCTCATCTAGAATAAGAATATTGGGCTGGGCAAGCATCATCCTGGAAAGCATACATCTCACCCTTTCTCCTCCTGAGAGGACATTAACAGGCTTTAATGATTCTTCTCCGGAGAAAAGCATGCGCCCTAAAAATCCGCGTATAAAATTCTCATCATTGCTTTTTGTGTACTGGCTAAGCCAATCTACAACACTGTAATCAACATTAAAATACTCAGTATTATCTTTTGGATAGTAAGAAAATTTTGTTGATGCTCCCCACTTGAATGATCCGTGATCAGCCTTGAGCTTACCAGCCAAGACTTCAAATAAAGTGGTCTTTGCTTTATCATTAGGGCCAACAAAAGCGATCTTGTCACCCTTCTCCACATTTATATTTAAATTATCGAACATGATCTGGCCTTCTATCTTTTTGGAAAGATAATCTATATGCATAATATCATTACCTGCTTCACGTTCCTGTTCAAATCCAATATATGGATATTTTCTGGATGAAGGTTTAATATCTTCCGTAGTCAATTTTTCGAGTATCTTTTTTCTACTTGTTGCCTGCCTTGACTTAGATGCATTAGCACTGAATCTCGCGATAAATTCTTTAAGCTCATTTTGCTTTTCTTCTATCTTTTTATTCGCCTCAGAACGCTGTCTTAATGCAAGCTGGCTTGATTCCGACCAAAAACTGTAATTGCCTGAATATAATTTTATTTTACTAAAATCAATATCTGCAATATGAGTACAAACCTTATCGAGAAAATGACGGTCATGAGAAACAACAATTGCAGTATTTTCAAAATTGCACAAAAATTCCTCTAACCACATACAAGTTTCAACATCAAGATGATTTGTAGGCTCATCTAATAAAAGAACATCTGGATTAGCGAACAATGCCTGAGCTAGCAGTACGCGCACCTTCTGAGAAGCCTCGAGCTTACTCATTTGAGTGTCATGAGCTAATTCAGTTAAGCCAAGGTCACTTAGCAGCTTACTTGCTTCTGACTGCGCATTCCAACCATCTAGTTCAGTAAAATCATGCTCAAGCTCTGAAACACGAATCCCATCTGCATCATTAAAATCCGGTTTTTCATAAAGGGCATCTTTTTCACTCATGATATTGTATAGCTTTTCATGCCCCATAATAACAGTTTCTAGGGCCGTATATTGATCAAATGCAAATTGATCCTGCTTTAGCACAGAAATACGTTTGCCCTGAGGAATAGAAACATTGCCTGTTGTTGAATCAATTTCACCTGAAAGGATCTTCAAGAACGTAGACTTCCCCGAACCGTTGGCACCAATTAACCCATAACAATTGCCTGTTGTGAAAACTATATTTACATTTGAAAAAAGGCTCCTCTTTCCAAATTGCAGTGATATATCATTTACCGAAAGCATAAAACACCAACTCTCCTTACTAGAATTTATTAAAAAATATTTTTTTATAAATAATCCAAAGCCTTCGGGCAAACTTTTCAGCTCAACGAACAATCCCTTCGGGCTGCATCCGAATTTCGCTTCATAATTTGCCCTTCGTCCTTATTTATTGCTTTTCAACAATAACAGCAATGAAATATTTATTGATTTAAGCTAACTTGAGCCCCAAAAGGCTCGTGTGAACGTAATCAATAAATATTTTATGCAAATTAGACACAGAGCATACACAAGACTAAGCAATTTGTAAAGCATAAAAAAGGCCAACCCTCAAATACCTGAGGATCAACCACTTAAGCAATAGAAGAACTTTAAGCTATCTGACTTTTATACCAGTTGATAGTCTTCTTCAAACCTAATTCAAATTTG
>JAHJCZ010000135.1 GCA_018812705.1 Candidatus Omnitrophota bacterium | reverse complement strand
TTATTTAATAATATAGAAATATATACTATTTACTTTCAAATAAATTACAAGTATTTTTTTAAAACAAGGGCAATAAAAAAGGGCGAACCCTGCTTATTTGAAAGCTAAGTATGGTCCGCCCCAAATCAATTAATTATAATTCCTCAAAACTTTAATTACCTTGCCAACTATCGAAACTGCGCCATCAACAAGAATTGGACAATATGCATCATTTGCAGGATCAAGAAAAAAGGTGCCATTGCGTTTTCTCAGTGTTTTAACCGTAACCTCATCACCGATCAAAGCAACAATAATATTACCAATAGAAGCAAATTCCTGTTTTTTGATCAATATAAAATCATCTTCAAGAATTCCTGCTCCAACCATACTATCCCCTTTTACTCTAAGGGCAAAAACGTCCTTTTCAGGAAAGATCATATCATCAAGGTCCAAATACCCCTCAAGGTCTTCTACTGCAAGGATCGGCATACCTGCCTGAACCCTACCCAAAACAGGGACTTTGAATATCCTCTCGCGTACAATACTAATTCCACGCGATGCGTTTTTTGTAATGGATAGAAAACCTTTTTTCACAAGTGCTTTAATATGATCCTGAATTGTACCTATTGAAAGATTAAAATGATCAGCTATCTCGCGATTAGTAGGCGGAAGGTTATCTTCTCGGATGGATTGATAGATGAATTTGAATATTTGCAGCTGTTTGTCTGTAAGATTTATGTCGTTATTCATACAACTCTTGTACCATAAACTTGTATGGTATGTCAAGATTATTTCATGACAGGCGTACTTTATTTCATTTAATCTCGCCTTTCACCGTTTATATCAGGCTGAGCCCATTGATCTTCAAACCAGGCAGCTGCTTCCATCAGTTTTGTTTGTTCAGGAAAGTCATGTCCAATGTCAGACGTTATCCAATAGGCTTTCCAACCCAAATTTTTTAAATAAATAAAATCACTCTTGATCTTATGGTAGTTAAAGTCAAAATCTCCAGACATTAAAACAACTTTTTTATTCTTTGGATATTTCTTAGTTTGAAGTTTATACTGATCAGAAATATGGCCACACGACGAAACGAGCCCGCTTATTAATTTAGATTCAAATGCTAATGCATGCGCCATCATACCACCGGAAGAAAATCCAGCTGCAATGATCTTCTTATCGTCAATCGGATATTTTCTTATAAGTTTTTTAATATTCCTAATGATTCGCATACTTTCCAAATGCATATCACTACCACTTCGCACTCGCTTGTCCGCATACACAAACCATTTATATTTTTCAGAAGCATTTAACCAAAGTCCTAGATTAATGCCTGCATCTGCTTTGGGTGTCAGTGAAATGACCAAAGGATATTTTTTAGAAGGTTCAAGACTGGAAGGAATATGGAAATGATAATCATCTTCAAATACTGTTTTAGGACTCTTGTACAACCCTTGGCTTGCAAACGTATTGTGTGGAACAAAAACAAAACATACCAAAACAAATATTAAAAGAGTAAATACTGTTTTTAATGCTTGTTTCATAAATCCCCATCATAAAAGACAATCCAAACACCCTTATTCACTATTTTTTTCCTTATAATGCGTATATTTATGCATCTTGCCTTTTACTAGCTTTGCTGGATATTTCTTTTCATTCTTAATCATCTTTTTTGCAATAGCTTCACTAAGATCAATATTTAGAACATTACACATATTCAATATATATACCGCTATATCTGCGATTTCATCTTCAAGTTCCGTTTTTTGTTTTTTTGATAATTGAAATGATTGCTCTTCGGTTAACCACTGGAATATCTCCATAAGTTCGGCTGCTTCAATAGCTATAGACATACCGAGATTCTTAGGAGAATGATATTGCTCCCAATCCCTCTCTTTAACAAATTTTTTTATTTTATTTTTTATTCTTTGTATGGGCACATTTTTATCAGACATAGTTATCTTTCTTTTGAACAATCCGTGATAGGCACGATTTACTTTATTTATTCATGACTGTCACTATTTATATTAACGGAGAGACAGGGATTCGAACCCTGGGTACCCTTACGGGCACAACGATTTTCGAGACCGCCCCCTTCAACCACTCAGGCATCTCTCCGGAAAAGTCCCCAGACACATTATTTTATTTTTGACCTCCCAATTTTACTAACCTTTATCACTTCACTCCATTGGTTTACTGTTTTATTTTATACCCCAACCTTCCTTTTGTTACATATAAAATTAAAATTGAGGAAATGCACATTATTAACATGAACATCAACATATAATCTTCTCTGGATATAACAGCAGCATAACTATTACTTAATGTCGCATCAAGAATATTGAACATGCCATGAACAACAGCAACGATCAAAAGACTTCCATTTGTTTTGTTATAGAACCACGTCAAAAGAATTGATAAACAAATAACTGCAACAACAAAATACGTGATCGTTAAAATATCCCATTGACGCAAAAACCACATAGGCATGTGCAAAAATGCCCAAACAAAACCGATCAAAAGACTTGCCCCAAAAGCACCAAAACGTTTCTGCATTATAGGTAATGCAAATCCGCGCCAACCCGCTTCTTCACCTATTCCTCCTGTTGATAAAGAAAAACAAAAACGCAGAAGAAAAATCATTGGCAAACAACTTATTAAACTAAGATCAATTTTTCCTCCAATACTTGAATGTAAAAATATTGCAGCAATTGAAATTAAAACAGGTATCAGCAATGCTCTGATCCACAATTTTATTCCTACCCGCCATATAGTAAACTTCTTAAATAAATTATAGATCCCACTCCAACCATGAGTTGTTCCTATTACTATCATAGCAGCAAAGTTGGGCGCCCAATTAAGCAACGTACGCCTTACTCTAAATACAGCTACAACATTTTCATTATATATTAACGGTAATTCATAAATAGCGGGAAACAATCCAGCACTATGCAGAGAAAAACCAATCCAATTGATCAGATAGGTTAAAGTGAAAAAGGATATTACAGGATGTTTACTAATAATATTGCGAACATTCATTCTAATAATTCATTACATAATTAGTGATAGGGCACTTTTAGGCGGGACACTCGCCCAACACCTAAATGTTTGTCCATACAAAATATAAGCCAACAACAACAAATATCACTCCTGTTATTCTTCTAGCCCATCTTTCTAATTGCGCTGTTTTTTGAAACCATTTAGAACGTGTCTTAACTCCGACAACAACACCTATTGCAAAGATTGCAACAGGAATACCTGTTCCAATGCCATATACAAAAGGATATATTACTCCAATTTTACTGTTTAAGGCTAAAGGAATTAAACTTCCAAAATATAGTGCCGCGGCAATGGGGCAAAATGATAATGCAAAAAACACACCCAAAAGAAATGCTCCCCCAACCCCAGAGTCCGCCAACTTGTCCTGTTTTTCATGAGAAAAAGAAAGTACCGGAATCCTAAATTTAAAACCATCAAGAAGAAATAATCCCACAATGATCAGTATGGGCCCGACGATCCTGTCCATATGTGATTGTAGAAATTTTGCGATTGATGGAACGCTAACAAGCGAACAGATTATTATCGAACCAATTGCGGCATAAGTCACCATTCTACCTAAAATATATGCCATGCTTGAAAGGAGAACATCCTTAGGATGATTTACTTTTTTTGATAAGAATGAAACAGCAGCAACATTTGTAGTTAAAGTACATGGACTCATGGACGTTAAGACACCAAGCCACAATGCAGATAGAAGTTCAAGGCTCATATTTGCTTGCCTTTTTCTTCTTCCAAAAATCTTTGCGTTTCATCTTTTATGTATTGGGAAAACTTCTCCCGACTATACAAATACTGCCAAACTTGCTCAAGATTTTTATATTCAACCTCTTGTCCGCTTTTCACTCTAGAAAGAACAACTGCTTTCGTGTAAAGCTTATAATCCTGCGTATAATGCTCGTTGCCCTTTTCTTCGACATTAACGACCTGAAAATCAATACTCCCCGAGGCAATTTCATCAAAAAAGTTTTTTTCTAAAGCTTCTCTTGTATATTTTTCAATATTCCTGCATGAAACACAACGAGCATTACCATGAAAATAATAAAGAACGATTTTCTCTTCCAATCCCTGCTGACCAAAAGAACTAAAAGAAAAACAACCTAATAAAACCAAAACAACCAACAATATTTTTTTCATCTACCGTCTCCTGTCAAACAGCTGATAAGAAATCTCATTTCAAAAGCAGGCATTTGCATCTATGGCAAACATCATCAGTTATTTCATTGAGCGAGGCGCATGCATTGCAGTTCTAAAAAATATTTTTTGAGGAGTGTTTTTCATTCTTAATATTCAGTTGTTCAAGTTTTAGATGAAAGGATTAAAATCCACTTTCAAAAGGCGATGAAAGCATTTTAAATAGCCCCGAGAAAAGATTATGAACGGTGCTGGCACCACCCTCAAACGTTCTGGCAATAATTCCCATCATTTTACTATCAGTCTTATTGACATAATGCACTGTTTGTTTGCCTATCTCCAAAGGCGCGGCAATAAACTCAGTTGCACCCTCAATAAACTTATCAAAACCGGCATAAACATTATTCGTCACAGTTAAATATGCTGATACAAAAAGAATCGATATAAAAACTATAAACATTTTTTTCAATTTACACCCTCCTTACACATAATCTGCATTATATATTAGGATAACTTTTTGTTATATTATCAGCGGATAAAACATTTTCTCATAACAAATAGATTATTGTTTAAACGCTAATTAGTCTTTATTATATTACCGTTTTCTCTCCTCGCAAACCATTCTTTCACAAATTTTGTTTAACCCTAAATTTCTTCACGAAGTCTTCAAAAGCAGCAATGCTTTTGGCATGATAATGTTGTTTCATTGCGCTATAACCTATTTCGTAATATTTTTTATTAAAAATAAAACCATAGATCACCCCTTGATAATCAACTAATTCTTTATTTTGATATTTATATTCAAGCCTAAAAGCTTCCAACCCATCAATGTCTGCAGGTTTTTTTGATATCACTTCAAAACCACCAACCCCGGACGTTAATGAGATCTCATTTTGAATAATGTCCGCTAATTCTTGTATCAACAGGTCTTCAGTAATTTTCTTTTTTGTATTTTGCAATTCCTTATTTGTTTTTGTTTTACTTATAGATATGTATTGCAAAAACGCACCATCTCGAGTTAATGTGAGCTGATTACCTGGAGCTGAGTACTTAACCCAACCGACAGGAAGCTCGGATGAAAATTTTTGACTTTTCCATTTGGCATTTTTAGGGTTGATCAACTTCATAGTTGCACAACCAGCTAATAATGAAACTAATACTAGATTTAATGCAATAAACCTTAACCTCTTATTCATTTATATACCCCCTTATAAACTCTGCATCTTTAGCGTCTGGTTGTATTTCCAAGTATCTCTGAAAATTTTCTTTTGCTTCTCTTTTTTCCTCATTTTTATATAATTGGATCCCAAGTTCCTTCAGAACTGCAGGATTGTCCTTGTTCATTTCTTTCGACTTATTAAGTTTTCGAATTGCCTCATCCTTCTGGCCCTCTTGCAACAATATCAATGCTTCAAAATATAAACTTTTATGATCATCTGAATATGTCCTTATATATTTTTCCATCTGGCTCTTAGCTAAATTTATATTACTTTTCTTAATATCTAATTCAAGATTATCAATAATTAGTTCTTTCACTTGTGCCATATATTCCTGTTCATTTTTTATTGTAGCTGGCACAGTCTCACCTGATTCCTTGGCTAATTCTTTTAAATATTTTTCATAATTATCTATTCTCATCTTTGTTTTGGGGTGCGAGCTGTAAAAATATGGTGTCTTATTTTTTTTGTATAATAAATTTTGAGCTTTGAGCATATTTTCAAGAACTGCCTTTGCCTCTCTAGTATCATAGCCGGCCTTTTCCATAAGCTCATATCCGTTTTGATCCGCATCTCTCTCGCTAGAGCGACTATACCCATAAAACATTCCTTGAAGCCCTAAAGAAATAGTATCATGTATAGCGCTTATCGCGGATGTATCATAGCCGCTATAAGCCAAACCATAAGCAGCTCCGACAGCTGCCACCCTGAATGTGCTTAATGCTGCTGTTATATTAACCTGATTGTTTATTTGCTTTAAACTATGTCTATGCAGAAAATGAGTCAATTCGTGTCCTAATATCAAGGCTAATTGCGCTTCATTATCAATATTTGCCAATAAACCGGTATTTACAATCATAAAACCATTTGGATACATCGCCGCATTAAAATCAGAATCATAAATAATATGAGCGTCTATATCCCCGCCCCACTGCTCCTTATTGCCGTCTGCAAGCTTATCCAGAACGCCATTAACATAATTATGCAGATCATCATCTGGATATATCGCATCACTATCAACTAATTTATTCTGAATTTCCTCAACTTGTTTCCACAAGCTCTTTTCATCTGTAACATGCTCAAAACTTGTATCACTTTCAATATTTGTAAAGTTTGTAGACGCACAACCAAAAAGGAATACAGTAATAAAAACACTAAGGCAGCATTTAATCATTATTTTCATGCCCCTCTTCCTTTCTTATTTCCCACTTGCCTTCATCTCGCCATTCTTTAGGGAAGTCTCTAAACAATTTTTTACTTAATCTACGAACCGTTTTTTCCATTCGCATGTCTCCTGGCATAGCTAAATAATTAAACCATAAAAGATCGCCCGTTTTTATATCTACTAATGAAGCTGTAAGCCATTCTTTTCCTGCCGGGACAGGCACATATACGCCTGTGAATAAGCCTACCGCACCGCTTAAAAATGCAAGAGATGCTCGACCAGCTGTCCAAATATAATTCCTCCCATCAATAAACAATATCGCCTCAGCATCTACGATATCCTTAAATGCGCTCAATTCTTCACCTAGTGTATAATCGAAGTTTTCGATCTTGTGTTTAAAAAATGTTGGAGACTCATATGTATGGGTTACAACGCTATGGGCAACAATATAGAATATTCCATTTTGCTGCTCAATAAACCGCCTATTACTTTCACTTAACACATTATTATCCAACTGAACAAAATCAATTGTATTGAAAGATTCAAGTTCCGCCTTTAACTCAGCCGCCATAAAATTCTTTGAGCCAACACTCCAATCATCCTTGTATTGATCAACTCCACCAGCTGTTAGTTGAAAGATCTTCATATTGGGGCTTAACACAAGCACCTTTTTTTTCTGAACAAAATATGACTTAAATTCATTATTAGCTCGATACGTCAACGGTGCACATCCAGTAAACAAAAACCCAGCTAAGACCACCATCAATATTCTTCGCATTATTAAAATCCTTTTTAAGTTGATAAAATTAAATTTCATACATTATATCCTTATACTAAAGGGATTCCAAATAATAAGGTGAAAATAAAAATATACTGGGAACTGGAACCTTTTAAGCTAAGATCCGCATTCGCGTAACACTCATCTTCCTATTCAGCACAAACAAGATGTTTGTTGCTACTGTATTCATCATTGCGTATAGTAAATAATTATGGAAGCGGATCGAATAATAATTACACAGGCGTCCCTTGAAGATGCTGATTTTATCATTAAGTTCGGGACTGAAACTTTTCAAGATGCATATGGTCATGCACATTCAAAAGAAGATATGAACGCCTATCTCCTTTCTGCTTTTAACAAAGAAAAAACATTAGATGAGTTGTGCGATAATAATATCGTTTACTTAATTGCTTCTATTGAAGGCAAACCCATAGCCTATTCAAAGTTATCCACTTCTAAAGCACATCGATCCCTTAAGGAATGCTCTTCGATCGAACTTGAAAGAATATATGTGGCAAAGGAAATGACTGGAAAGAAAATAGGGTCAACGTTAATGAAAAAGTCTCTTGATATCGCACGCGAAAGGAATTACAAAACTCTCTGGCTTGCAGTCTGGGAATTTAATCCCTTGGCAGTAGCTTTCTACGAACGATTTGGATTCAAATCTTTTGGTTCAGATATTTTTACTTTAGGAAAAACTAAACGTAATCTTATTCTTATGAAAAAAGAATTAAAGGTCAATATACTAAACCTAACTCAAAACTTTTTTCATTGTTTGCATCAACTCCCAATAACAACGGCAAACTATTAAGAGGCTGAATATTGATAATTACTGGATAAAATCCCTCAATATTCATTTGTTTTAAAGGCTGATCACTAAATGGAAGCGGCACTCCTTGACCATCGCGCTTGATCTGAAGGTCTAAAAGCGATGGATTTAAGTTGATACCACCAACCTTTTTCTTATCATTTTCATCACCAAACATAGCAGCATCCGCAAGAGCTGGAACACTGTCAGCTTTAAAAACCACTTCACCATTGTCATTAGTAAATTGTTCTACTCCCAGAAGATTCAAATACTCGATCAACCCACCCTCAGGTAGATCCAATCCTACTTTTATACTTAAATCTTCAAAAGAAAAATCTTCGTTCATCCCTTGAGCTTCGAACAAAACATCTTGCGCAATATCTAAATTTTGCTGTTGTTTATCAAACCATGCTTTTATCTCCGAGCTACTTTCGCCATATTTTCTTTTTCTTAATGCGGCTTTAAACAATAATCCGTAATGTTCAACCATTCTCTTAATAGATACTTTTTTATGAGAAGCACTAAAGGCCGCTTTCATCATATTCAGCCAGGCTTGATCACCATTTTCAATATAATTAGTACGCAAATTAACAGCTTCTATCAAATACTGGCCGAGCTCTTTTGCCCCATCAGCATAAAATTTATCCTTTATGGCCTGATCTTGTATCTGAAATCTTTTTATAACTTCAGCTTGAGACCATCCTTTGAAAGGATCGATCAACCACCCATTTACTCCATGTTTAATATAAGATAAGGGTCCGCCTGTTGCCGTAGCAATAACAAGATTACCGTTAAATTCTGCACGCTCGTCACTTGTTCCTGACGCTTCACGTGTTAAATAAGGTAAAACCAGCCACACGTCTGCAGACTGAACAGATTTCTGCATAAGCTCAATATCCGATTCATTAATAAAAATAAATTTTCCTTTTAGCGCCGCGTCATTTTCCATCTCGGCAAACTGCTCTGCCCAAGATTGACCAGCCGTATCCGGGCTTGGACCACCTATTAGAATGTTTGATTCCAACCCTTTTCTTGTTTCCCCTTCCCCAAGCCAAGGGGTGTCATAATCCGTGTCTTTATCACCAGTGATCCATTTCGCCATGGGAATCAACATGCCTTGTGCTTTATATTCAACCAATCGACGAACTAACCCAACAAGCATTAAGTCGGGATTTAAAAATTCTTTTCCATATTTCGTTCTCAAATGTTCATTTAATTGTTGTTTATTCTGCTTCACAATATCAAAAAGCTGTTTACCTT
The DNA here is from genome assembly GCA_018812705.1 of Candidatus Omnitrophota bacterium. Classification (GTDB taxonomy): domain Bacteria; phylum Omnitrophota; class Gorgyraeia; order Zapsychrales; family Zapsychraceae; genus Zapsychrus_A. The sequence goes on along the minus strand of JAHJCZ010000135.1, from coordinate 12,974 downwards.
CAACCCCGTGAATACCTACCTCATCAACTAATTCTGCCAAGCCAGGTGAATACCATTGCCTCGGATCAGAGCCATTTTGAATAGCGACGACCTTATTTGCAGAATCAGGCAAAATTTCTTGAATAGTTACATCTTGATGTTCACGAGAAACACTATTAATTATGATCGCTTTTTCTGCCAAAGTTTTAGCAGCATTAACTATCCAACGTTCTGGATCGCTCTTATCAATAACTGAATCAGGAACAAGATCTCGCCCGACTAAATCCCATAAATGTCCGACATCCATCCTTTCCCATTTTGGCAAAGCCGCAAGTTCTGGCGTATGCGTTGTAAAAACAACCTCCGTATTCTCAAAAACACTCTTTTCAGGACTATTAGTATTCTTTAAATAATTAACATCATTATCCATAGCAACACTAGTAAAAAACAATTGTCCCTCACTTAATCTAACAATATCAGGACGAATGCCTAACTTTTTCATCGTTTCTACAAAGGCTCTTGCAAAAAATGCCATTTGAACATCCTGTTCATCACCTGAAGGATAAAGTGTCCTGAATTTATTCTTGCTAATATCCTGGCCATCTGCAACTCCTTCAACTGATTCAATAGCCAAAGAAAGGACCCCATTAGTATTTGCCCAATAGATCCTGACCGGATATGACCCTCCATTAAAATCAACATTAAAAGTCAAATGCTCTATCTGCCCAGCTTCGTTATATATCATAAAAGGTTTTTCTTTCACCTGTCTCTCCCAATCGACAGGGGCACCATTGAGAGTAAAATACCTGGGCGTAACCGGCAAAGGCGCTATCCCTTGATTCAGCAGTGCCTCATAATTGTTATATGTTTCCCCTTGAAGAAAACCCAATCCACCTTTTCCTCGTGTTTTATCCATAACAGGACCTAAGTGAGTAAAAAACGCTTCTAAAGATTCGTCAACAACAACTGAATTATTAGAAGCTGGCGAATAATTCCATAGCAATTTTTCAAGCTCGGGATCAGCGACTCTAACATTTAAACCTTCGCTTAAATTCTCCACCATATCAGCAGAAACAACCATCTGCTGTCTTCCACTACTGTTTATGGCTTCCATTAAACCCCGAACAACTTCAATATCTGCAAAACTTAACATCGAAGGATCCTTATTCGACATAGGATGCTTTTCAATTAAGTCTCCGATCCTAGAAAAATTTTTTCCGCCTGTGAAATATTTTATAGACAGGACTTGCTGGGTATTTTCATCATACTCTTCTCTTATATAGTTCGCGACACCCTGCTTAAACACATCTAAATACTGGTTATAAATCTTCTCAGCAGCCTTCTCTTCTTTTATATCAATACCTTTGATTTTATTTTGATCTGAATAAACTTGCGATAACAAACTGTTTTTTAAATTCTGTTTATACCACGTTGCCAAGATCATAGAATTGTAAATCTGTCGAAGATTAGCAAAATGTTTTCCTTCATTAACTTCTTTTTCTATTTCAGGCACGATCAATTCCTTGATCAAAGAGGACATGCTCTCTGAACTACCATCACTATTTTTAGTTAACCCTTCCTGTGCCATCATGTCATTATATTCTTCTTCAAGCATGACTTTCAAATGACTCTCAACAACAAAAACACTTGTTCCTTGTTCATAAACAACCGCTTTAGATGGGACGATCCAAATTTTATTGAACGCATCCATTTTAAGATCATCATTTCCAAGTTTATTGGCAACTTTCGCCCTCATTTTATTCCAGAAATTATCGCCTAACTCATTCTCTGGCAACATCAAAGAAGCAGATAGTTTCTTTAGAATATAATCCTGCTCCAATAGATCACGCCCCATCTCAGTTTTCCCAAAACTATCTGAAATAATCCTATTCTTTTCATAAGGAGATAAATTGACCCATAAATCTGACTCAGGAACTGTTAGGCTAGCAAGAAAATATTTGATCAATTTCTGCGCTTCTCGCTCAAAAGCTTGTCCTTCGAGAGATTCTTCACCAGAATCAACAATGAAATCAAATTTTAATGGATTTTCAGGGCTTATAGTCATGCCTTTAATGATCGTAGGCATAAAGGCAGGGGTAACAGAGAGATAGTTTGTCTGGGCAAGATTAACACTTAACTGAGCAGAAACATTGCTGGGTAGGCACAAATTTGAAAACAAAAAACAACAGATCAATAAAAAAGAATTTATCTTAGAAATTTTTTGTTTCACTGGCAATTTCCTCAAAAGTTGTTTAGATGCAATTAAATATATATTAATTGAAAGGTTTTAATTCTTATAAAGAACAAAGTAATTGAATGTTTAAAAAGTATAACATGATTATAATTAAATAACAATATGACCTGCTTTATTAACTATATAAATAAAAGTGAGTATCCTCTACAAGAACACTCACTTAATATCTAAAAATGACAATCCGCTTTTAAAAAAAATAAAGCTCTGCCACTTACTATTTTACGATCATTTTAAAAATAATTAAGAAGCCAGCAGCCTATTTTCTGTTTCCTTTTTTGGGTCTATTACTTTTGCTGAACTGTCCTTTATCGCTCTTCTTTTTAAATCCTGATCTAGGGGCTTGCTGTTTTCCTTTTGGACGGTTTCCACCGGGACGTTTTGCCTGATTTGAATCACCCTCGTCAAATTTAGCATTGACAAATTTTGAATGTAAAGACCTCGGCAAGGTCATTTTCATCAGTGTTTCGATCTTGTTAATATCATGGCTTTGGGCAGGTGTGGCTAAAGTAACAGCATGCCCTTCATTACCCGCTCTTCCTGTGCGTCCTATACGGTGCACATAATTTTCAGCATCATCAGGCAGGTCATAATTAATTACAAGCTCTATCATGCTGACATCAATACCACGGGCAGCAATATCAGTTGCAACCAACACGCGGTAACGCCCCCGCTTAAACCCTTCTATCGCTTGAGTGCGCTGCCCCATTGAACGATCGGAATGGATCTCGGTAACTTTATGACCCATTTCGCGTATATTGCGAGCAATTCTCGATGCTTTCATCTTAGTGCGGATAAAAACCAACACAGTACCATGATACTTGTCCAAAAGCATTTTTAAGACATCTTTTTTTAATGCTTCTTTCACAATAAACAGTTCCTGCGAAACATCTTTGGCTGCCGTTCCGGTTGGCGCGATCTCTATCGATATAGGGAGTTCCATGTACCTGGTAGCAAGTTTCAAAATTTCCGATGGCATAGTAGCTGAAAAAAGCATGGTCTGCTTTTTATTTGTCACGCAGCGTAAAACACTTTTAACTTGAGGCTCAAAACCCATATCTAACATGCGGTCAGCCTCATCCAAGATCACCACAGACACCCCGCCAAGATCTATCGTGCCCTGGTAAATATGATCATTCATTCGTCCTGGTGTTGCAATAATAATATCAGGATTTTGTTTAATATCCGCTATCTGCCCGTAAATCTTTATCCCTCCGATCAAAACAACACTTCTCATTTTATATGGCCTTAACAAAGGTGCTAGCGCTTCATCGACCTGTAAGGCTAATTCTCGTGTTGGAACTAAGATCAAAGCCTGACCTCCTTCAGCAGCTAAACGCTGAACAGTCGGGATACCAAAGGCCAGTGTTTTACCTGTCCCCGTTTGAGCAACACCCATTATATCCTTACCTTCCAAAGCAATCGGAATTGCCTTGAGCTGAATAGGTGTCGGCGTAACAAACTTTAATCTATTTAAAACTTTCAACATATCTGGGGCAAGCCCTAGATGAAAAAAACCTGATTTTGAACTTTCCATAAATAACTCCATATCTGTTTTATTTATATAATAAGGGACGATCCCTAATTTACTTATTGATGACCATATTTTGTATAATCAATATTTAACTCTTCCATGCTCTTTTTCATTGCAGGTATAAATCCACCTGGAGTTTCCGCGAAAAATGCATCAACCATGTCCTTTTCCACAATCACATTTCGCTCTTCATCCCTAACGATATTTTCAGCCTTTTTTGATACTCTAAGCTCTGCAATACCACGAATAAGGTCTGGGATCTCTAAAAGTATCTTTTGAAAATGCTGTTCGGTAACTTCATCCCAACTGATCTTATCCTGAAAACTCTGTTCTGACAAATCACACCTCCATTTCAGTATTAAAAATAGCGACAGGCACTATTTTTCGACTATTTATCCTAACAATTTCCTTACTATCTCTAGCAACTCCTCAGCATCAAAAGGTTTTTTGATATAGGCATCTGGTTCTGTAAAATCATGATAAAATAGATTTGCTTCATCATCACGTGATGTTAATAGAATAACAGGAATATGTTGCAATTCTTTATCTTTTTTTATTCTGTCGCAAAACTCAAAACCATTAAGCGTAGGCATTATTACATCAGAAGTTATCAGATCAGGCGGGTCATTTTTAATTGTATCAAGTGCTATTCTGCCGTCTAAGGCAGTTTTAACTTCATATCCCACAGATTCAAATGTCATTCTTAATAAATTTCTAATTTCAGGATCATCATCAACAACTAAAATTCTTTTTGCCATATAGAACTCTCCTGTTTAGTATCTGATATAGATATATATGCCTGTCACTTTTTTTCCTATAGGCGGAAAGCTAGTCTTTTCGGATACTTTTTATATAATTAGGCTTTTTTCTTTCCTTTCTTCCCATTTTAAATATTTTTGTATTAAATTGCTCTAACTGGAATCATCACAATTACTAGGATTTTCATTTAGAATATCGTGACAGCTGATCTCTTTTTTTATTAAATGCACTCCACTTTCACTTATACTCCGCACATCTTCGATCGTATAAAAAGCATTTGGGTTATATTCTTTAACTGTATCTACCAGCCATGGAATTTCTGAACGCCTAACAATCGTATAAATAATATCGACCTTTCCACTAAGGCCTTCTCCTTCCACTCTGGTCACTCCATAACCTTTATTCTGTAAATATTCTATCAGCCTGGAAGCTTTTTTGCGTGTAATTATGCGCAGGATCTGGAACCCTATTGCTAATTTTTCTTCAATGATCATTCCCACATAAGTGCCTGTCGCAAATCCGCCTGCGAATCCTATATAACAAATAGGGTTTGATAGATTCAATACGATTTGTCTAAAAGCAAATAACCAGATAAGAACCTGAAAAAACCCGATTGTTGGAGCAATCAGTTTTTTGTTTCTAGAAAGAAGCATTATACGCAAAGTGTCCATTGAAACATCACAGACCCTCGCTAAGAAAATGAACATAGGCAACAAAAACCACTGATAAAACACATTATTATGAAATAACTCCATGATCACTTACCCTTTGTTAACCATTTAAAAATACAAGACCTGTTCTTGATTTCTTTTTCGCTTACATTATATATATGACAAATCTACTTTTATTATAGTAAGTTAAGGAAGGACGACACTATTTATTTCAACTTTTTTGATTGAAGTAATTAAAAGAAGTTATCGGGGATAGACCCTATTCTCATTCGACTAGCTTGCCTTTTTTATAAATCTTTTCGGGCAATAATCTTCCGTTTCGATCATACTTTTTCACAACTCCATCGAGTTCACCATCAACATAGGTGTACTCATACAATAATATTCCATTTTCATAATATTCTTTTACTGTACTGTTATCAGTGCTTTCATGATAAAAGCCTTCAAGCTTTAAACTTCCGCTCTTATAATATTCCTTACAAAAAGTTTGCTTGTTGCAATAATCTACACAAGTAGTCCCCATATTTGATTTAGCATCAGGACACTCCCAATGTTTTTCGCCAGTATCATAAGAATATATACGAAAACCATCTTTTTCGATGTAATCTTTTTTCTCATTTAAAGCAATTTGCTCATATGTTACCTTTTTATTAAAATAACCAACATTGTACTCATCGATCCTAACCAATTCTGCATCTTTTAACCACTCTTTATTGATTTCAGGTAAAGAAAAATATTGATCACTTTTATGTTTATAAAAGAATTGTTTCACCCTGCTCCTTAAAATGCTCTGATTATACTGTGGACTGGATATTTGAGCATCATCGATATTATCTGGAAAAAATGCTTCCCCAGTTACTTTATTTCTAAGAACATAAAAAGCCTGGCTGCTGCCATTATAAGAGTAGAACTGAAATTGATTTATATCTCTTTGAGTTCCAGTATTTAGTTTAAGGTCCACTTTTTTTTCACCAATAACGATCTTAACCCCTAAAGTATTTTCAACAATATCATGAATAACTATCTGTTCTGTCCCGACCCACAGCTTTGTTTCTTCAACTAAAGGAATTACTGATGTTATCCTATATTCACTGACATTGAACCTTCCATCTGCAGAATACTTACCTTTGTTATCTCTATATTTGTCATAATCTTCTTCCCGGATCTTAAATAGGATTTCTGTGCTAGTAGATTTATTGTAGGGATTTACTATTTTAGTATTTTTTAGCACTGATCTTAATGCCTCGATAGAATCATGCTCATATATGGAACCATAACCATAGCCCGAAATATCTTCATGCCATGTTAGAACTTTTCCATCTTCATATTCCATACTTACATTTTTAAATTTATCTAATACCGCAATGTGTGCCTGGGGAAGACCTTTTATATCTTGGATCAAGTAAACATTCTTATATTTTAATTCTTGTTTTTTCTTATAAAAATTATAATCTTGTCCTTCCGACACCGAAACGCTTTCTCTTTGAGGTTCAATTGCTATTGATTCAGACATATTCAAAAGCTTTGGTTTTAGTGATTTTATATTTAGTATATCCCAACACCAAAATTTATTGATCAAAATTACAAGTATGAACCCAAATACAATTAATTTTATTGTCTTTTTTGAATTACGCGCTAAAAACTGATTCAATATGATCCATATACAAATAACGAAGCTGAAGACCATCTTAATAAACGAGATTGACCATTCTAAAGACGCATTATAAGGTTCAGATTTAATTAAAGTCTTATTTGATAAAAACTCGGTTATATGAATATCCCACAAATATGAGAAAAAAGATTCTACCAATCCAAAGAGGAACAATGAAACCATGATTATTATTCCAATCAGTGCAAATTTGCTGAATTTTCGCGTTAGAGAGGCCAGAAGCAGTACTGGTATTATAAAATAAAGCTTTTCATATAGGATCTGAGGAATTGCTAACAATATTAATTTAACACCTACACCATTGTCAATAAAGACTGCCAGCTCGGCGAATAAAGGTATTAGGACCAAAAATACAAAAATAAATGACATCTTAGAAATAAGCAGTTCTTTTCGAGAAATGGGACGAGTTAACCAAAATGCCGAATTCCCAACAAGCGCGTCAACATGAATGACTATCGGCACGATCACTATGATCATTAAAAATTGCAATGATGCAATAAAGGAATTAATATCCGCCAATTGTATCTGCATCTTATAGTTATCAAGAAAGTAGCTTGCATTGTTTAAAAAATAGAATAAAGCTAAAAGGATCCATACACCAATTAACCATTTTAACTTTGATAGGTCTTTCTTAAATATCTGGGCACACATCTTCATTGTACTCTCCTATTTCTTAACCATTCTGTACTGCTTTGCCAAAATAACAAAGATCTCGCGCAAAGACATGCCTGTGACAGTAATGTCTGAATGATCTGGAAATAATTCTTTAATTTTTAATTGTGTTTGCTTGTCCGAATATTGAGAATCAACAAAATTAACAATTCTGTCCTTATCTTGTATTGACAACCATTCTTCAGGATAATTTATTTTTTCATTAATGGACTTTTTTAAAATGACCTCGACCGTACGAAATCTACGCTGTAAAGATTCTGATTCTTCAACTAATTTCTTTTTACCCAAATGAATAATGCCCACCCAGTCAGCTAATCGTTCTACCTCATGAATATCATGCGAGGAAATAAAAATTGTCCATTCCTGATTCTGGGTGATCTCTAACAAACCATCAATGAACTCTTCCCTTACTACCGGATCTAATCCACTAAAAGGCTCATCCAATATTAAAAGCTTAGGCCTGAATGACAATGAAGAGACCAAGGCTGTTTTCATTTTCATGCCACGTGAAAATGTTTTGATTTTCTGCTTATAAGGTATATCGAACTGCTTAAGCAGATCTTTACAAAATTTATCGTCCCAAGTTGAATACATCGGCTTGCAATAATTTATCAATTGTTCGACTGTCATCCATTCAAGCAATTCCTGATTCTCTGAAACATATCCTATTTGGGAGACTTCTTTAGAACTTAGCCTTTTAGAATCAACTCCCAAAACCGATATTGTACCTTTCGTCGGAGAAATGATATCCATCATCATATTTATAGTTGTTGTTTTCCCTGCTCCATTAGGCCCCAGAAACGCAAAAATACTTCCTTTAGGAACTTGAAGGTCCAATCCATCTACGGCAACAAGCTTCCCAAATTTCTTAGTTAAATTTTGAATTTCTATTGCGTAACTCATTTTTACTCCTCATTTTCTAAATTCCAATGGCTCTTAACAGCATCAATAACTTCTTTTTTATTAATTAATAATCGTTTAGCTTCCACTACTAATTTTTCAATTTCTGTATCAAGAATATCCTTACGCTGCAGATCGGTAGCCTCTTTAAGCTCACTTACAACACTACCTATTCCAGGCTTGATTATTAACAATTTCTCTCTAACGAGATGTGCAATTACTTTCTGAGCTGTATTTGGATTAATTCTAAGATCCTTGCTAAGCTCTCTAACTGAAGGGAAAGTGTCTCCCGGCCTTAACTGTTCTGAGACAACAGCCTTTTTAACTGCATAGATGATCTGTTCATATATGGGCACGCCCGATTGGAATTTTATTGAAAAGTTGATCATACCGAAATCCCTTTGTTTCCCTATCCAACACATCCTAAGTGTAGTATGCAACATAGTACACCATAGTGTCAAGGTTACTGAGTGACAGCAAAAAAGTCTGGAATCCGTTTATCTTTTTATCAACTAAATTAAATTGGCTAACTAATGTGCACTTCTTTTGGAAGGGGTTTTATGAATTCCTGGCGAAGGCTGTAGGTGTAAGCGCCCTGTGTAGGTATAAGCAGGATATCCCCTTCATCTATACTCTGACCGAAATATGAATAACCCCATAGATCATGTGGCGTGCAAAGCGATCCGAAGACCATACATGGATTTTCCCTTAATGCCGGAGAGCTCAAATTGATCACAGGGAAATAATCCATTTCGAAACGCTCCCATCCAATACTGTTCGTTCCACCATCAGTAATTACAACATCCTTATCTTTCTTATCTACAACTTTAAGAAGTATGTGCATCGCTTCATGGCTTAACCAACGTCCAGGCTCAATATAAATATCGCAATCCAGATATTTGAATATGTAATTTTCAAGGGCCTTCGAAAGCTTTTTTGAAAATTCCTCTATAGTGATCGAGGGCAAGCATCTGTGATCCATGCCTTCTGCCAGTTTCGGGTCTAAGAATTGTTTTAGCCGGCCTTCTGGTGTTGACCCGGGCTGCATCCATTCTCCCTGCTGGGGCCAATATCCCCCGCCAATATCCAGAAATTTTATCTTTTTAAGAATGTTTTTATCTATACGCGACAGCATTTTCGCTATTCTCGAGAGAAAAGCAACCTGCTTTCCAGCATCAAGGTTCCAGCTCGAGTGAAATTGAAGACCACAAAGATCAACGTTTTTCTTTTTTTTTGCTTCTTCAAAAAAGCGAGGAACATCTTTTAGCGGTATTCCAAATTTACGCCAAAGGCCATTCTCTTCGATCATCAGCCTTACCCCTGCACGAATACAGACACCTGCCTTTGAAGCTACTTCATCCAGGCGCGATAATTCGCCGAAACTATCTAACAGAACTGTGACCTTATCCGCTTGTGTCGTGCAGAGTATATGTTCATCATAAGTCTTTCCTGGTCCGCTGAATATTAACGAATTCGTTCCTAGCGAAAGAGCTTGATTTAATTCCTTGCCACTTGATACATCGATCCCGTAACCTTCCTTGAGAAGGGTCTTTATAATGAACGAACTGTTGTTACTTTTTAATGCATAAAAGAATTTTGCTCGCGGTATTTCTTTAACAAAAGCATCCCGCATCTGCCTCGCCTTTTTTATCAATGCACTTTCGTCGAACGCATATAAAGGTGATCCCTTTTGCTCAACAATTGACATATACTTCTTGCGCCCATTCAAAAATCCTGCGACAAAGCCCTCTAGCATTTCACGGCTCATCAAAGGTGTTTCTTCTTTTAATATTTCGCGAGCTCTATCTAGCTGCTGTTTCATGTTCATCATTTAATTCCATTTCAAAAATAAGCTTTTGCGATATCTCTTCACATTGTTTTTCAAGGTCTTGATCAGGGTACGGCCTAAAAAATACATGCCCTAGAAGCCTTGATTCATAATCGTTGGGTGGCATGACTATTCTATCGCCTTGAGAATGCTTCAAATCGCATCTTATAACCCTTTCATCACTGACTATTAACGAATCGTCGATATCTTTCAATATACCATTTTTATCGGCTAGCAAATGCAATCCAATGACCTTCTTCCATTTTTCGATCTCCAAAGGATATACCGGCTTGCCCTCAGCAAAGTCAAGCGCAGCTCCAAAAATATCAAAACCACTGCTTTCTTTAATAAGAAATGGCAGGCAATCCCCTCCCGGCCTAGGCGTAAGTTCCAAAATGAATATCTCGCCTTTAAATATCTTGAGGTCTGCCATAGCCATTATTCTTTTTTCATCCAGGCTTTTAACCACATCATAAAGATAAAACCTCAACATTTTTTCCGTTACCCCTTCAGGAAGCTCAGCAGGCAAAATATAAGCCGAAACCGTTCCGAAAGTAGCATTATTGTTTATTATCTTTTTGGTAAGACGCAGTATATTTATCTTACCATCATCAAAAATGAAATCGCAGCTGTATTCATCCCCGGGGATAAACTGTTCCATAACAAAGACCTCGTGAGGATCGTTGCTGCCCGACAAACTGCTTCCAGAATACATTCTACTGCGTTTATCCTTCATTTTTTCCATTATCGTTGAGCAAGCAGCTCGACAAGATTCTTTGTCTTCACATTTAAATACAAGTTCGCTTCCGCTGCCGGTCAAAGGCTTAATAATAGCCGGTCCTTCAAAATGGTCAAATAAACGGGCTGCATCCTCTTGATTGCGTATCAGGAATACTTCAGGGCAGGCTATTCCGTCGTCTTTGATTATCTTCTTAAATGTATATTTAGACCGGCAGTTGATCACCGTATCAAGGCTGGGAAACTTAATTGAGAATATTTCAGCAATAACCGCTGTAAGGACCAACGATTCGCAATCAAAGCATGCAAATCCCGAGACAACAAAATCATATTTTTCCATTGCCTTCTTAAGCGAAGCTACAACAGAATTATGATCCTCAAGATCAAGCAGGATCTCCATAGAGCTGTCGGGTTGTGCATTTTTCCATTTAGCTCTCTCTTCAAAATCCGTCAGAAAAAAGATCCTGTCACCGAACTTTTCGATCAGTATGTCTATATAATCCGCCGTTGTTCCAACAACAACTATTCTGCTTTTACAAGGCACTTTTCTTCCTCTTTAATATTTGACATTAAGAATAAAGGGCGCGGTTCAAGGCGGAATATGCGCTTCCATGAAAAATCTCCACAAAGAAAATCGACCTCTTCATATCGTTTTTCACATGCCTGATTGATATGATACAGATTTATGACCTTTGCAACCCCGGGAAAATCCGCATTCGTCCCTCCGGCAAAAAGAGTGTAAAAACCATCACGCAAGCACCCAACATCTACTGCAGCTATCTTATTCTCTATAATAACGGTAATTACCTTAAGCCAACCTTTATCTTTTATCCAATTCACCAGGTCTTTAAAACTGTTGTAAAAACGGATATCGGCAAAATATGACTTCTCACCAAACCGTTCCATATTCATTTTAACAAGTGCTTCTATGTCATCAACCTCATCAAACCTGAAAGTAAGTTCTCTCGCATAAAGGTTTTCAACATCCTTTTTTATGGACTTTATAGACTTTCTTGAAAAAGTGCCATAATATTCATCCATACTAAATCCGAAGTTTTTGGGGTGGAATAAATAGCCTATCTCATCGACTTGAGAAATGTCTGACAATGGTACTGCATCAGGAAGAATATACCTTAATGAATATTTTATGCCCGCTTCTTCCATCCAGGCAAAAATACTATCAAGCACATCTTTGTCCCGAGCAAAAATTCGATTCTGCTCAAGCCATGTCTTACTATCCCAAACCTCTCCTGGAAAATAGCCATAGCTATCATTCTCTTCTATCCAGCTTAGGGGAAGAAAACCAACTGGCTTGCCATCATCCTCTGCAACGACAAAAAATGGCTTGCGGTCAAAATGTTTATTGAAACAAATACGAGCCTCCCAAAGATCAGTAAAGATTTCAGAAGGCATAAAGTGTTCCCATAAACGACCACAAGCCGCTAGATCAGATTCACTATGTATTGTTAGCATGCTAGTATCGGTATTTTACGTTCGTAATGCAGCTTTTTCCGCCAAAGAATTTTTTAGAAAACTCTTCAACAATATTAACATCATATGCTTTACAGCTGAACACATCAAGATAAACTGTTTCTGTCATATTTGCAAAATGTGCGGAAATAAGCGATGTTTCGATCAATTGAACCATAGAAAAACCAGCCACTCTTTCGTCCTCGCCAAAATGAACTACTTTCGTTTCGCCAAACCTTTTCATTTCTATTAGGTCACAAAGTTTTACTACAAACTCTTTGATCTTCTCTTCGCTTCTTATTGTTTGCGGATCACAATCATAAATATCGATACTGCTTGCTATTCCCCATACTGTCCTCTTTGATGACTCTTCAAGCATATCGCTCTTAGATGGCAATGATTCCAAACAAAAACCTTGAGTCTTTTCCATTTTAACTCCTTTTTAAGTATTTATTAGACTCATTAAAAGTTTATTCCCATTTTTTATTTTAAAAACTTTAACA
>JAHJCZ010000134.1 GCA_018812705.1 Candidatus Omnitrophota bacterium | reverse complement strand
GTTTTTATTTGCTAGGTATTTTGGACGGGAATTAGTTGAAAAGCATTTAAAGGGAAAAATACAGGATCTTGATGAAAAGATAGAGAAGCATGGTTTTTTAACTGTTTTGCTTATCAGGCTAATACCAAACTTACCTTGGGATGTTCAGAATCTCAGTTTGGGATTAACTAAGGTCAGATTTAGAGATTACTTCCTTGCGACATTGATAGGTATTATGCCTGGTTCATTTGCCTTTGTGTTTTTTGGATCGTCGTTGATCAAAGTGCTTTTTGATCCCGGAAATTTATGGATGGTAGCGGTAGGGATATTGCTGTTTTTTGGATTATACAAATTGCAAAAAAAATTAAAGTCATCAGGATCAAAATAATAGGGAGAAAGATAATGGATGCATTTATAAACAAGCTAAGACAGCATGATCTTGAGAATAGTGACAGCTTATCGCGAGGTAAAATGACCACGCTTCAGGTTAATTTGGGAAATCTGTGTAATCAAAGCTGTGTTCATTGTCATATAGAGGCTTCCCCTGATGGAAAAAATATTATGTCTAAGGAAGTCATCAATGATATTCTTGGATTTTTGTCCAGGCATAAAATGAAAACATTAGACATTACTGGCGGGGCCCCGGAGATGAACCCTAACTTTGAATATTTTGTTGAAAAAGCCCGTGGCTTGGTTGATGAGCTAATTGTTCGTTCGAATCTGACAGTTCTGACAGATGAAAAATATAAGCTTTTCCCTGAATTGTTTAAAAAACACAATGTCCATTTGATATGTTCAATGCCGTGCTATTTGCAGCAGAACGTTGACTCCCAGAGAGGAATAAATGTTTTTAAGAAGAGTGTTTTGGCCTTAAAGATACTTAATGAATTAGGTTTTGCAAATCAGAAAGATGTATTGCTGGATCTGGTTTATAATCCAGTTGGAGCAAGTTTGCCTCCAAGCCAAGAAGAGCTTGAGAGGGATTACAAAAAAATATTAAGCATTGAACATGGGGTCAATTTTAATAGATTGATAACAATTACTAATGTGCCAATTAAGCGGTTTAAAAATTATTTGGAATCTAAAGGTGAATACATTAAATACAGGACTTTGCTTGAGGACAATTTCAATCCTGACATTATTGGCAATATTATGTGCCGGACATTCTTGAGCGTTGCTTATGATGGAAAGATTTATGATTGTGATTTTAATCAGGCTTTGGGTTTAGCTATCAAAAACAAAGACGGTGTTTGTTTGACTATAAAAGATCTTGATCCTGACTCTTTAGAAGGAAATGAGATCATCTTAGGCGAACATTGTTTGTCATGTATGGCTGGAAGTGGATCAAGTTGTCAGGGTGCATTAACAGGAGAAGATCAAAAAGTTGAAAATGAAATTGAGAAACAAGAAACAAAGGAATCTGTTAAGGATTATTATGGGAAGATATTGAAAAGCACAAACGATCTTCAGACATCAGCTTGCTGCACTTCTGATGCTATGCCAGATCTGTATAAGGAAATATTAAAGAAGATCGAGCCGGAAATATTGTCCAGTTTTTATGGCTGTGGTTCGCCTTTGCCTGAGGTTTTGGAGGGCAATACTGTCCTTGATCTTGGTTGTGGAACAGGACGGGATGTTTATTTGGCTTCTTATTTAGCGGGGCAAAAGGGTAAGGTCATCGGTGTTGATATGACGGATGAGCAGCTTGATGTTGCAAGGTCTTATCGGGATATACAAGTAAAGAATTTCGGGTTTGACAAAAGTAATGTTGAATTTAAAAAAGGCTATATTGAAGAACTGAATGAGGCTGGAATTGAAGATAATTCAGTTGATGTTGTGATCTCTAATTGTGTTATCAATTTATCTCCGGATAAGAAAAAAGTATTTTCTGAGATATTTAAAGTGCTTAAAGAAGGCGGAGAGCTTTTCTTTTCTGATGTTTTTGCAGACAGGAGAATGCTGAAAGTATTAAGAATGATCCTGTGTTTTATGGTGAATGCTTAGGAGGAGCTCTTTATATTGAGGATTTTAGAAGGATTTTGCGAGAAGTCGGATGTCTTGATTACAGAATTGTAACAAGTCGTAAAATTGACCTTATTAATAAAGATATGCAGAAGGTAGCTGAGAATATTTATTTCTATTCAGTTACTATAAGAGCATTCAAGCTAAAAGGTCTTGAAGATCTTTGTGAGGATTATGGACAGGTTGCAACTTATTTAGGGACGATCCCCCAAAAGTCGAATAAATTTGTGCTAGATGACCATCATGAATTGATTACAAATAAGCCAATGTTGGTATGTGGCAATACTGCAGCAATGTTGTCGCAAACGCTTTATGCGCCGCATTTTAAAATTGATGGTGATAGGTCAATACATTATGGTGCATTTGATTGCAATGGATCAGTCTCTGCAGAAAGAGGAATAAGCAGTTGCTGTTAATAATTATGATAGTAAGGGTTATTTAAATAGCAAAGGGATTTGTAGTGGATGCAACAGATAATGTTTTAATGATATTTTTAAAGTACCCTGAGCCGGGAAAAGTAAAAACAAGATTAGCCAGTTCAATCGGCGATGAGAAGGCTGCTTTTTACTATAGGGATTTTGTTGAAACAATTTTTAAAAATACAAGGTCCTTTAATTATGTTAGGCATGTGTTTTTCTCTCCAAAAGAAAAAGCAAAAGAGATAAAAGATTGGCTTGGAGAGCAGGAAGTTTACTATGAGCAAGAGGGCGAATGCCTTGGTGAACGTCAGTTAAATGCCTTCAAAAAGACATTGATCGAAGGGGTTAAAAAGGCAGTTGTGATCGGAACAGATAATCCTCTTGTTAATAATGAGGTAGTAAACGAGGCAATGAGATCTCTTGAAAGTCATGATGTTGTGATAGGGCCTTCAGAAGATGGAGGTTATTATTTGCTTGGCATGAAAAAGATCAAAGAGATGTTCTTTAATAATGTGGATTGGAGCACAGATAAAGTGCTTGATCAGATTTTGCAGAATATAGGAGGCAGTGGTTTGAGCGTAGGTGTATTAAAAGAGAGGTTTGATGTCGATACTGTGGATGACCTAAATCTTCTCAAAGAAAAATATGGATATGAAAGGTAAAAAAATTTATTCTTGACATACCCCCGGGGGGGGTATGCTATTCTTCTGTTAAGGAAGAATAGCTATGACAAATAATCCCTGTCACAAAGATCAGTTGAATTCGCTTAGGCGCATAGAAGGCCAGATGCGTGGTATTCAAAAGATGACAGTTTTTGTTTTAGTTCTTTTTCTTTCCTTTGTATCCATTTTTTGCTGCTGCTTGACAGATACGGCGAAAGCAGAGTTGCATTATAAAGCTGAACAAGTTGAGGCTGATGGAAACAGATGCTGCTCTCCTAAAACCAATAATTCAGATTCAAAAAAGCATAAAGAATGTGATTGTGAAAAAGTTGCAGGTATTTTAGTTAATGAAGGATTGTACATTTCTAATTTCAGAAGTTCATTTATTATCTGTTCGGCTAAGACCGTTTCTTTGTCTGCTCAGGAAATAATTTCTAGCATGGAAGACATGCATAATCATGTTTTTAGAGTATCTAATCAAATAGTCAAAAATGATCCCCCCATTTATCTCCTGGACTCTGTACTTCGTATTTAATAAATCCTAAAATTTGTTGCTTCTCTTTATTTTTGTTGAAAAAATCCTTAATAAGAAGAATTTTAAACAAGGAGGTCAACAATGATAAGAACGATCCAAAATTACTTTAATGGAAGAGAAGTTTAATATTAATAGGACTATTAATATAATAGGGGTATAATGATGGCAATTTATTTGCAACACAAACAGATTAATAATTTAGAAAGAATAAATAAAATTTCAAAAAGGAGAAGGTGAATGTTCTTGCAAAAATTAAAAATCAGTTTCATGTTATTTGCATTAATAAGCATGCAAATAGGCTTTTCTTATGCTGATGTTGGGATCTCAGAAAGAAGAAAACAGCTAATAGATGAAGAGAGCTTAGTGCGTGAAAATGAAAAAAGTGAAATTGTTAGTATTGATAAGACTGCGACATTAGATGATTATATCAGGATAGGTCTGAAGAATAATCCTGGTCTAAGGTCGGAATTCTATAAATGGAAATCCTCATTTAAGAAAATTTCAAAAGAATCGTCTCTCTCTGACCCGCAGTTTACTTTTACAGATTATATAGAAGAAGTCGAGACTCGCGTAGGGCCGCAAGAAAGAGCGTTCTCCATAAATCAAAAATTACCGCTTCCTGATAAGCTTTGGATACGTAAGAGTAAAGCTTTTAAATCCTCGGAAGAGGCGTATCACAACTTTCAAAAAAACCAACTGGACCTTATTTACAAGATCACAGATGTTTATTACGAATATGCATATTTAAGCAAGGCGATTCTTTTGATGGAAGAGAATATAAAGCTTTTGAAAAATTTTGAAAGTGTTGCTCAAGCAAGATACAAGTCGGCCTTGGCTCAAAATCAGGATCTGCTAAAAGTGCAAGTAGAGCTAGGCAGGCTTGAGAATGATCTTTATAGCTTGAAGGATCTACAGGTGCCTTTGACGGCTCGATTAAATACACTATTGAATTTACCAAAAAATAATATTTTACCTTGGCCAAATGAATCTTTAGAAGATGCTGTGATGCAAGACAGCTACAATGAGATAGACGGCCTATACGATGTTCTTGAAGAAAAGAATCCTGATATTTTAGCATCGTCTAGCAAGATCGAAGAAAACAAGGATGCTTTAAAGCTTGCTAAGAGAGAATATTTTCCTGACCTTACTGTTGGGGTTACACAAATTGATACAGGAGATGCGCTTAATTCAAGTACTGTTGATAGTGGTAAAGATCCTTTAATGGTAACTTTTTCGGTCAATGTTCCTATATGGTTCAATCGTTTGAATGCTGGAGTTCAAGATGCAAAGGCATCATTAAAGGCATCAGAGAATTATTTAGAGAATAAAGAGAATGAATTGTTTTCACAGTTAGTCCTTGTTCATTATAAGTTACGGGATGCGCTAAGGCAGTCTCAGCTTTATAAAGATGCATTACTACCTAAGGCAGCCCAGACATTAAATGCTACACAATCTGGATATGAAGGCGGGAAAGTGGAGTTTCTGTCTTTAATAGATGCCCAGAGAGTTCTTTTCAATTTTCAGTTAGCTTATTATCGTCATAACGCAAACTTTCATCAGCGTTTATCTGAGTTGCAAAGTTTGTTAGGAGAAATTTATCGAGAGAATTAATAAAGTGAATATTTTATTCTCGAAGAAGAGGGAGACAAATTATGATTAAGAATTTTAAAAATGAGCTTTTAAATGAGAGCAAAAAACATTGGAGATTAATTGTGGTGGGAGTTATAGCTGGCCTTGTTATTGCCAATATACTGCCAGGGCGTTCCTCCAAAGCAGGTGATATCCATGCAGGGCATAATATGGCTGGGAGTTCACAGGCGAAGAAAATAATTTATTGGACCTGTTCTATGCATCCTCAAATAAAGCTTCCCAAAAAAGGATCATGTCCGATTTGCGCGATGGATCTAATTCCAGTTTATGAGCTTGTGGGGGAAGACGAAGGGGGATCTGAAGTCTCTCTTACTCTTAGTGAATCAGCTCAGAAGTTGGCAGAAGTTGAAACTGCAGAAGTAAAATATCAAGAGGTTTCAAATGAAGTAAGATTAGTCGGTAAGGTTGATTATGATGAAACAAAATTTTCATATATTAGTGCCTGGGTACCTGGTCGCATAGATAGATTGTTCGTTGATTTCACAGGAATAAAGGTTAGGGAAGGTGACCATCTTATTGAGTTGTATAGTCCGGAGTTGTTAGCTACACAAGAGGAGTATTTGCAAGCAATAAAGAACCAGAAAGAAACAACAGATAGTCAGCTGAGTGTAATTCGAGATACAGCTAAGACAACATTAGAAAGTGTCAAAGAGAAATTGAGATTGTATGGTATCAAGGGAGAACAGATCGATGAAATTGTAAAGCGAGGAGCTCCTGATGAACATATGACGATATATTCTCCAGTTACAGGTACAGTTGTCCAAAAAAATGGTTTTAGTGGGATGTATGTAAAGACGGGTGATAGAATTTATACGATCGCAGATCTAAGCAAAGTTTGGGTATTTTTGGATGCTTACGAAAGTGATATTCAATGGCTGCATTATGGGCAGAATGTTAAGATCGAGGCTGAGAGTTTTCCTGGAGAAGTTTTTAACGGCAAGATAGCATTCATTGAACCATTTGTTGATGAGAAGACAAGAACGATAAAATTAAGAGTAAACGTCGATAATGCACAAGAGAAACTTAAACCCGGTATGTTTGTAAGAGCAACGATTCATTCTGTCCTGGGCGAAGTTGGAAAAGTTTATGAAGAAGACCTTGCTGGTAAATGGATATGTCCTATGCATCCAGATATTATAAAAGATAAACAGCAGCCGTGTGATATTTGTGGAATGGATCTTATAAAGACTAGCGAGTTTGGTTTTGCTGAAAATCCTACTGCAGAAAAACAGGTTCTTGTTATTCCCAAAACAGCTCCGTTGATCACTGGTAAAAGAGCTGTTGTATATGTTGAGAATGAAACTAAAAAGAATACGACAAAGCGATATGAAGGCCGCGAGGTCGTTCTGGGTCCTCGTGCAGGGGACAACTATATTGTACTTTCCGGACTTAAAGCGGGAGAGCGAGTTGTCACTAAAGGTAACTTTAAGATAGATAGCGCACTTCAGATCCAGGCTAAACCTAGCATGATGAATCCTGCAGGATATTATAATGAGTCTGAGAATGTATTGACTCAAGGAGCGAGTGTTTCAAGTGAAAGTGCTGGCGTGTTGAAAGAGGCCTTGAATTATTATTTGGCAACATCAAAGGCATTGTCCGAAGATGATCCGCATGTCGCTGCAGGCAATCTTGAAAAGTTTAGAGATGAGATAGATCAGGTGATAGTTAATAATTTGCTTAAAGACAAAACGGAAGGATTAGCTGAGAAAATTAATTTGTTAAGAAATAAATTAGATGAAATTGATCATGACCTGGAGTTTTTAAGAATTCAATTTGGCGAGGTATCAAATATTATAAAGGATATATTTGGGAATTATGAATACAAAGAGGATCTAGGCATATTTTTGAATTTCTGTCCTATGGCTTTTAATAATGAAGGTGGATATTGGCTGCAGGATTCCGAGGATATAAAGAATCCATACTTTGGAGCAAAAATGTTGAAGTGCGGTGAACAGAAGAATAAGTATGGAAGAAAGATAATAGAATCTAACCCGATGGAAGGTCATGCGGGACATAAAATGTAAGGTTATTATGTATAGTTCTTTTTGTTGTACTAAATTATAAATTAATTCTGAGGGTTGGCGCAAATTCAGCCCTAACAGGAGAATTAAAATGCTGAACAAGTTAATAAAATTTTTCTTAGAGAATAAGCTGATAACAACTTTGTTTGTTATCGGAATATTTCTTTGGGGATTTTCTGTCATGCCATTTGATGTCAAAGAGGGTGCTATTCCCAGAAACCCTGTGCCTGTTGATGCTATTCCTGATATTGGAGATAATCAGCAGATAGTTTTTACGGAGTGGATGGGTCGTTCTCCTCAGGATGTGGAAGATCAGGTTACGTACCCTTTGGCTATTTCTCTTCAGGGAATTCCAGGTGTTAAGAGTATCCGCAGTTATTCGGCCTTTGGCTTTTCCACTATATATGTAATTTTTGATGAAAGCGTTGAATTCTACTGGTCTAGGTCAAGAGTGATCGAACGTTTAAGCAGTGCACAAAAAGAGTTGCCTGATGGTGTTGTTCCTACAATCGGACCTGATGCAACAGCCTTGGGGCAGATATTCTGGTATACGCTTGAAGGCAAGGGCTTCAGCCTCGATGAATTACGTTCGATACAGGACTGGTATGTTAAATACTCTTTGCAGTCGACTGAAGGAATTAGTGAGGTGGCCTCTGTTGGCGGTTATGTTAAGGAATACCAGATTGATGTCGATCCTGATGCCATGCGTGCTTACGGTGTAGGCTTGCAGGATATCATAATGGCTGTTAAAAGGGCGAACATTGATGTTGGGGCTAAGACGATCGAATTTAATCGTGCAGAATATGTGGTTCGAAGTATCGGTTTTATCAAAGACATTAAGGATATCGAAAATATTATCATAAAGACAAATGATAATGTCCCAATTTATGTGAAAAATATTGCGACTCAAGTGCATCTTGGTCCAGCATTAAGAAGAGGGGCTTTGGACAAAGAAGGTGCAGAGGCTGTCGGTGGCGTGGTTGTTGTGCGCTATGGCGGTAATCCTATGGAGGCCATTAAAAATATTAAGAAAAAGATAGGACAAATTGAACCGGGCTTGCCTACAAAAGTTCTTGCTGATGGAACTGTATCGAAGGTTAAGATAGTTCCATTTTATGATCGAACCAAACTTATCGATGAGACACTCGGAACTCTAAGTGAAGCACTTACTCAGGAAATATTAATTACTGTCCTTGTAATACTTCTTTTCTTGATGCATTTTAACAGTTCTTTGGTGGTTTCTCTTACATTGCCTATGGCGGTATTGATGGCATTTATCATGATGAAAATATTTAAGGTTGATGCCAATGTTATGTCTTTAGCTGGGATCGCGATTGCTATCGGAACCATTGTCGATATGGGAATTATTATGTGCGAGAACATCATAAAGCATATTAATGAAAGCAAAGAAGGCGAGAATGCTTTAGATGCTGTCTACAAAGCTGCAAGCGAGGTCGGTGGTGCTATCTTAACAGCTATAGCTACAACGATAGTTTCCTTTTTAGCTGTGTTTTCTATGTCAGGTCCCGAAGGGAAACTTTTTAAGCCTCTGGCTTATACAAAGTCATTTGCTTTATTAGGGTCAGTAATTATTGCTCTTTTGGTTGTTCCGGCATTGGCGCACATATTATTTGTTAAAAGAAAAAGTCCTTTAAAGGGAATAAAACAAAAAACAAAAGGGATCATTGTCGGGGTTGTAACGCTTATGGCCTTTAAGGCATCATCGATCTTGGGGGCCGGTATTCTGTTATACGGGCTTTACATTTTATTTGGAGAAAGAATACCCGCTCAGATAAAGAGTGTGTTTTTAAAATATTCCAACTGGATCGCTATTGGTCTTGTTTTGATAGTTTTAACCACTAATTGGATGCCATTGGGATTCGGGAAGGGATTTATTCTGAATTTGACTTTTGTTGGCGTCGGTATTTTTGGTATTATTTATTTCTTTTTTAAGTTCATGGAATATTATCCTAAGATCTTAATGCATTTTTTGGAGCGCAAGAAATTGTTTTTTATGATCCCATTATCTATCGTTGTATTTGGGATGGTTATCTGGCTGGGTTTTGCAAAAGTAATTTCTCCTTTAACAGGAGCTTTAAGCAAAATAGGCATCAAAGAATCTGCAATTTTAAGGATTTGGCCGGCCAGCGCTTTGAATCATGCATTTCCGGGTATAGGTAAAGAATTTATGCCGCCTTTAGACGAGGGATCGTATCTATTTATGCCGACAACGATGCCACACGCATCTATAGGGGAAGTCCTAGACGTTTTACAAAAGCAAGACATCCGTATCAGTCAAATCCCGGAAGTGGAATCCGTAGTCGGTAAATTAGGAAGAGTGGAGTCCCCATTAGATCCTGCCCCTATTTCTATGATAGAGACGGTTATTAGTTATAAGCCGGAATTCGGAGAAAAAGATCCTAAAACAGGAAGAAGGCCAAGGCTGTGGAGAGAGCATATTAAAACTCCGGACGATATTTGGCGAGAGATCTTAAAGGCAGGTGAGGTCCCAGGGACAACTTCTGCCCCAAAATTGCAGCCAATAGCTGCAAGGATAGTTATGTTACAGTCGGGCATGCGCGCTCCAATGGGTGTAAAGATCCTGGGGAAAAAATTAGAAGAACTAGAGGATGTAGGTTTTCAAATAGAAAAATTCTTAAAGGAAGTTCCGGGCATTGAGGCAAGTGCGGTTATTGCTGACCGTATTGTTGGAAAGCCATACCTGGAATTTAATATTGATCGTGAAAAAAGTGCCCGATATGGTGTCAATATTCAAGATGTGCAAAATGTTGTTGAAGTTGCTATTGGCGGCATGAAATTGACAACAACTGTTGAAGGCCGTGAGCGTTATCCTGTAAGGGTTCGTTATCCCAGAGAATTGAGGGATTCTATCGAGGAGCTTCAGGAAGTACTCATACCTTCAAATACGGGGGCACAGATACCATTTTCTCAGGTGGCTACGTTAAAGTTTGTTCGCGGTCCGCAAGTTATTAAAAGTGAAGATACTTTTCTTGTGGGATATGTTCTGTTTGATAAAAAATCAGATGTTGCAGATGTTGATGTTGTCAACGCTGCTACAAATTATCTTCAAAGTAAAATTGATTCAGGCGAGTTGCTTTTACCTCCTGGAACAAGTTATAAATTTGCCGGAAGTTATGAGAATCAGGTCAGGAGTGAAAAGAAGCTGGCGGTTGTTTTGCCGTTGAGCCTTTTTATTATTTTCTTGATACTCTATTTTCAGTTCAAACGTGTTTCGACGACAATACTTGTCTTTAGTGGTATTATTGTCTCTTTTAGCGGAGGATTTATTCTTATTTGGCTTTATGCACAGGAGTGGTTCTTTCAGCTGCCATTTTTTGGTGACTACTTCAGGCAATTGTTCAATATGCAAAGCTATAATTTAAGTGTCGCTGTATGGGTTGGATTTTTGGCTCTTTTTGGTATTGCAAGCGATGATGGTGTGGTTGTTGCGTCATATCTGGATCAAAGTTTTAAGGAGAAAAAACCCAAGACGATCAGCGAGGTCAGAGCGGCAACTTTGTTTGCGGGACAGCGCCGTGTGAGGCCTTGTCTTATGACTACTGCAACTACAATATTGGCATTGTTGCCTATATTGACTTCTACAGGTCGGGGGTCTGATGTTATGATCCCTATGGCATTGCCTGCAGTCGGGGGGATGAGCATTGAGCTGATAACCTTGTTTATGGTGCCAATAGGTTATTGTTGGCTAAAGGAAAGAGAATTGGAGAAGCTTAAAGTAACTGTTAAATAGAAGGAGGTAATTGCTAGAGAAAAGTTATTGATTTTATTAATTTAAAAAAACAATTTGTAAGTTTTTAATTAAGGAGAGGGAAATGAATAAAAGAATAATTATAGCTGCTTTAATTATGGTTTTTTCAACAACAGCTTATGTTTTGGCTGAAGAAGTGAATAGTGCTAATAATGAAGAAAAAGGTTCGATTATGATCCAGGAGAAAATGGAGACTATGGATGATATGGATCAAATGGACGAAATGCCGGGTGAGGAGCAAATGGATTCAATGATGGAGGCGGTTGATGAAGAATCTGAGGATATCATTGAGGTAGGTAACAGTGTATGTCCTGTCAGCGGTGAAAAAGTAGGGATGATGGGTCCAGCCTATAAGTATGAATACAATGGCAAGATCTACAACTTGTGCTGTGCAGGATGTGTTAGCTCATTTCAAGAAGATCCAGAGAAGTATGTCGCTATAGTTGAAAAAAGCATGGTACAGGAAGAGGCGGTTGAAGAGAATGTTGAGCAAATCGAGAACGACCAGGATATGCAAGAAAATGATGAATAAAGCATAAGAATGATTGTTGGCTCATATGCGAAAAAGTGGGAGATGTTAATGATGAAAGTCCAGCTGAATATTGAGGGCATGAGCTGTGCGAGCTGTGCAAGTTCAATAGAAAAGAAGTTACAAGAGAATCCTTTTATAAAAAGTGCGCAGACTAATTTTGCAATAAAAAAGACTTCAGTTGAATTTGACGAAAACAATATTACTGTCAAAGATATAAAAGATCTTATCTCGGATATTGGGTATAAAGCTTCTGAAAAGGAAGAAATACTTGATAAAGAAAATGAAGCAGATGCTGCTTTAAAGAGATTTGTGGGGGCATTTATCTTTGGTGCTCCAGTCTTGTCGATGATGTTCGTTGAGCTCAAGAGCGGGGTAATTATATTCGGCTTAGATCTTGTGATGCTCACTTTCGCTGGACTTTCATTATTAACAACATTTTATTTTGGTAGGAATTTTCACGTCTCGGCTTACAAAAAACTTAAAAGCATGAGCTTTTCTATGGATTCATTAGTTTCGCTTGGGACGCTGGTATCCTTGACTTACAGTTTGTATTCAATGACCGTAGGTGGACAAATATTTTTTGAAGCAGCAGTTTCGATAATCATATTTATAAATTTAGGCAAGTATTTTGAAGCAAAAGGAAAAGGCCAGGCAGGTGAGGCTATTAAGAAATTGCTCGAGATGGGTGTTAAGGAAGCAAGGGTAATTATCGGAAATGTTGAGAAGAAGGTGCTTATTGAAGATGTGAACAAGGGCGATATCCTTATTGTAAAGCCGGGAGAAAAAATACCTCTTGATGGTGAAGTAATTGAAGGGAGCTCCAGTATTGACGAGAGCATGCTTACAGGAGAAAGCTTGCCGGTAACTAAGAAAGCTGGCGATACTGTTTACGGGGCTACTGTTAATCAAAAGGGTGCTCTAAAGCTAAAAGTAACAAAGATCGGAGGAGAAACAATATTCTCGCAGATCGTTAAAATGGTAGAGGAAGCACAGACCTCTAAATCTCCGATAGAGCATTTGGCAGATAAGATCTCGTCTGTTTTTGTTCCGGTAATAATCGTAATTGCTTTTATTACATTTTTAGGATGGTATTTTTATTCAGGGAATGTCGGATTGGCAGTCCTTAATGCTGTATCAGTTTTAGTAATTGCATGTCCGTGCGCTCTTGGATTGGCAACTCCAACGGCAATTTTAGTTGGAACTGGTGTTGGTGCGAAAAAGGGAATATTGATAAAGAATGGAGAGACTTTAGAGAAGTCAAAAAGGATAACAACGGTGGTCTTTGATAAGACAGGAACACTGACTGAAGGGCGACCCAAGGTTGTTGATATGTTTTGGCAAGAAGGTCTGGTTCGAGAAAAACATATTTCACAGATAATTGCACTTGAAAGCAGGTCTGAACATCCTCTTGCAGAAGCTATTGTCGATCATTTTAATGAATTGTATCCTGATATTGAAAAAACTGAAATTGATGATTTTACGAGTGTAACAGGCAAGGGAGTCGAAGGTAGAATTAACGGTGAAAAGTATTTTATAGGAAGAGCTAGTTATCTTTCAGAGAATAAAGTTGTTTTAAGTGAAGAGCTTGAAAAACGTGGGAAGCAACTGCAGGGTGAAGGAAAAACAGTTGTTTTTATTGGTAACGGATCAAAGCTGATCGGGATTATTGCAATTGCAGATACGGTTAAAGAAGATTCCAGGGCGGCTATAGATGATTTGAGAGCTATGAAAATTGATGTAGCAATGCTTACAGGTGACAATAGGGCAGTCGCAGAATCAATTGCAAAGGGTTTGGGTATCGAGCATATCATTGCTGAGGTATTTCCGGATGAAAAAGCAGCTAAGGTAAAAGAGCTTCAGAGCAAGGGCGAGATAGTTGCTTTTGTTGGCGACGGTATAAATGATGCCCCTGCATTGGCAATAGCGGATCTTTCTATTGCTATGGGAACAGGCTCAGACATTGCAATTGAATCTGCCAACATTGTTATTATTAAAGGATCACCGGCAAAAGTTTATCAGGCGATAGAGCTATCGCAAAAGACATTTGCTGTTATCAAACAAAATATTTTCTGGGCTTTTTTCTACAATACAATAGGGATACCAGTTGCAGCATTCGGTTTCCTAAATCCAATGGTAGCCAGCATTGCTATGGCAATGAGTTCGGTATCAGTAGTATTCAATTCTCTTCGAATAAAAAAATTCTAAATTCCGGACAGCAATAATATGTTGCTAATAAAGGCGTGTGATAATTATCGCATGGCTTTTTTTGCCTATTTATCAGATTTGGATAAATTCTATGATAGAATATTAACAATTAGTCATTTTTTATCGTAAGGAGGTTAATTGTGGATAGATTGTCATCGATAAGCGGTCTTGTTGTTCAGCAGAAGAAAGAATGGGGAGAGATCCTTTCAGGTTTTGAGACAAAGAACAAGTATCAGATCTTTGATGAAGCAGGCAGTCCGCTGTATCTAGTTGCCGAGGAATCTGGATCCATGATTTTGCGTTTATTTCTTAAGGCATTGCGGCCTTTTACTATGTTGGTCTTAACGCAAAGCGGGCAAGAAGTCTTGCGGGTAAAGCGGCCGTTCAGGTTCTTTTTTCACAGAGCTGAAGTTTATACGCCTGAAGGAAAATTGTTAGGAGTCATACAGAAGAAGTTCTCAGTATTGCGTCGTATTTATTCAGTACAAAATAGGTCTGGTAATGAAATTTGCCAGTTATTTGGTCCACTGCTGCATCCTTGGACATTTAATATAATGTGCGAAGGTGAGGCGTATGGGAAGATAACAAAAAAGTGGAGCGGATTGATGAAGGAAAGTTTTACGGATGCTGATAATTTTGGAGTTACTTTCCCGGCGCTGTGTAAAATAGAAATGAAGGCGATCTTTCTTGGAGCAGTTTTCCTTATCGATTTCGTACATTTTGAAAATAAAGGTAAATAACGGCAAGTGATAATTATTAAATAGGGATCTTAAATAACTGAGAAAAGCATGTGAAAAATAATCACATGCTTTTTTTGTTTTGACGTAAATTTTTAAATTTCAGAGATATTTGTTTGCCAGCTGTATACCTATTAATACTTTAAATATTTCCTCAAAGGAGTATACTATTTTAGTTTCAGATAGGACTTTCAGAGCATAGCTAATACTATTTATATTTCTAAACTAATAAAAGATGGATAGACTTCAGAGCAAGGTTCTGCGCAAAAAAATAAACGGAAAAATAATTTGACAAATGACACAAGTGTTGTATCATTAAACTGGCTGAAGGAAGTCAATAAAGAAATTTAATCAGAAAAGGAGAAATGATATGTTTTGTTATCAATGTCAAGAAACAGCAAAAGGTCAAGGTTGTACCGTCAAGGGAGTTTGCGGAAAAGAAGCAGTTGTCGCAGGATATCAAGATGTTCTTATTTATATTCTTAAAGGCATCGCAGTATTAGCAGAGAAGGTCAAAGAAAAAGGTGATGTAGATGGCAAGTACACTGAGTATATTAAAAGAGCATTGTTCACTACTATCACTAATGCTAATTTTGACAATGCAAAGATCAAGGTTTTTATTAATGAGGGAATAGCTCTTAAAAAAGAACTTCAGAAAATCGTTGGAGATGATATTGCTAAAAGTCTTAATGAAGCTGCTATTTGGGAATATACATCAGAAGATGAATTAGGAATTAAAGCTTTGGAGGTAGGTGTTCTTTCTCAGGAGAATGAAGATGTAAGGTCTCTACGTGAATTATTAATTTATGGCCTAAAAGGTATTGCAGCTTATGCGGAGCATGCTTCAGTTCTAGGCTTTAATGACCCAGCTATTGATGACTTTTTAATTGAAGCCTTAGCGTCTACTACAAAAGATCTGACTGTTGATGAAATGGTAGCTTTAGTTCTTAAGGCTGGAGGAACCGCTGTTACAACAATGGCCCTTTTAGATAAAGCGAATACTACGAAATATGGTACTCCAGAAATAACAAAGGTTAATATTGGCGTTAGATCAAACCCAGCCATTCTTATTTCAGGTCATGACCTGAAAGACATGGAAGAGCTTCTAAAGCAGACGCAAGGAACGGGAGTTGATGTTTATACTCACTCAGAGATGCTTCCTGCAAATTATTATCCTGCATTCAAGAAGTACGATAATTTCGTCGGTAATTACGGTAATTCATGGTGGAAGCAGAATGAAGAGTTTGCATCATTTAACGGTCCGATACTTATGACGACAAATTGTATTACACCTGTTCAAGATTCTTACAAAGACAGGATGTTTACGACTGGTGTTGCAGGATATCCTGGTTTAAAAGATATTCCTATGAGAGCTGAAGGCGGGGAAAAAGATTTTTCAGAGATCATTGAATTGGCAAAAACTTGTCCACCTCCAACAGAGATCGAGACCGGCGAAATTATTGGAGGTTTTGCACATGGGCAGATATTAGCTCTTGCAGATAAAGTTATTGATGCCGTAAAGTCTGGTGCGATCAAAAGATTTGTTGTTATGGCAGGTTGTGATGGACGCCATAAAACAAGAGACTATTTTACGCAAGTTGCAGAGACTTTGCCAAAAGATTCAGTTATCTTGACAGCAGGTTGTGCAAAATACAGATACAATAAGCTTCAACTAGGTGATATTGGCGGAATTCCTCGCGTTCTAGATGCGGGTCAGTGTAATGATTCTTACTCATTGGCAGTAGTAGCATTAAAGCTAAAGGAAGTTTTTGGCCTTGATGATATTAATGATCTTCCTATATCATATGACATAGCCTGGTATGAGCAAAAAGCTGTTGCAGTATTACTTGCTTTACTGTATCTTGGTGTG
Organism: Candidatus Omnitrophota bacterium; assembly: GCA_018812705.1. GTDB lineage: Bacteria > Omnitrophota > Gorgyraeia > Zapsychrales > Zapsychraceae > Zapsychrus_A. Next base: position 16,548 of record JAHJCZ010000134.1, on the reverse strand, counting down.
AAAGGCATTCGCCTGGGGCCAACCTTGCCAGCATTTTTATCTCCGAATGTTGCAAAGGTTTTGGTTGATAATTTTAATATTAAGCTTACAAACAATGCAGAAGAAGATGTTCCTTTGATAATGGAAGGAAAATAAATTCTTGTGAAGAAAAGTATAGTTTTTGTATGTATACATAATTCTGCGAGAAGTCAAATGGCTGAAGAAATATTAAGGCAGCTCGCAGGAGATAGTTTTGAGGTTGAGAGTGCCGGCATCATGCCAGGCACTCTCAATCCGAGAGTCATTGAAGTTTTGAAGGAAATAGATATTGATATTTTAGGAAAAACAACGAAGTCTGTTGACCAGCTGATAGCACAGGGAAAAGAGTTTGACTATATTATCACAGTATGTGATCAGGCAAGTGCCGAGAAATGCCCAATATTTCCTGGTGCAGGAACAAGGCTTCACTGGGGCTTTGAAGATCCTTCTAGATGGAAAGAAGATGATGCCTTGGAAAAGACCAGGGTCGTAAGGGATCAGATAAAGACAAAAATTACCTCTTGGTTAAGTGAGCAATAAGATTAGGGGTCTTTTGTGGAACTGACAGATAAAACCATAAAACTATTAGAAAAACAGGGCTTTGTTATTGTTTCTACGATAAATGAGAATGGAGGGATTCATTCTGTTGCCAAAGGTATCGTAGGAATAGAAAAAGAAGGCAAGGTTTTTATAATAGACTTATTCAAGAATCATACCTACAAAAATTTAAAACGAAATCCAATCGTTAGCATAACAGCTATTGATGAGAATAGTTATGATGGGTTTACCCTTCAGGGACGAGCAAAGATAGTTCCCCGAGAAGATATACAGGACCATCTTGTGTCTAAATGGGAAGATAAGATCATTGAGAGGATATCTAACAGAATGATCTCTAGTATTCAGAAGGGTAAGAAAACCAACGATCACCACGAAGCAAAACTTCCCAAGCATCCAAAGTATTTGATCGAGATAGATGTTGATGAAGTTGAGGACCTGTCGGCAACTTTTAAGATTAACAGTTAAGAAAGAGGTCACGATTATATGAGTGAATTTAAAACAGTTTTTCATAAGAGCATAGAGCAAACGAGTGAGGTTTGTACCTTTATTTTTAAAGCTCCTGAGAAATTTGATTTTATTCCGGGGCAGTTTGTTCAGATCATTTTTGATGAAGAAAACCGCAGCAACAAAGATCTTAATAAATATATTTCTCTATCATGTGCCCCTGGAAAAGAGTTTATAGAAATTACAAAAAAAATGACCGATAGCCTCTTTTCTCAAAGGTTGCGTTCACTGAAAACTGATGATCAAGTATTGATAAAAGGCCCTATGGGTACGTGCACCTATAAAAAGGACTCAGGCAAAATAGGTTATTTGGTCGGAGGAATCGGGATAACACCGGTTATTTCAATTTTAGAATATATTGCAATGAATAATATCGAATGTGACATTCAGCTTTTTTACGGTAATTGGAGCGAGAAGCAGATAGCTTTTAAAAATGATATTGATCGTTGGGAACGTGAGTCTATTAAGAATTTAAAAGTAACACATGTTATTGCAGAACCTGAAGAGGGCAGCTCATTGATCAAAGGTTTTATCAACGAGGATATTGTGAAACAGTATATGCCTGATTACAAAGATCGCAAGATATGTATTTTTGGGCCTCCAAAGATGGTTGCTGCAATTAAAGATGTCTGTATTAATATTGGATGCAACAAGGATAATATCGAAGTAGAAAATTTTGTTGGTTACTAATTAGTAAAGAAATGGAGAACTGAAAAGATGGCAGACTTAAAAGGAACAAAGACAGAACAAAATTTAATGGCAGCATTCTCAGGTGAATCACAAGCGCGCAACAAATATACTTATTTTGCGAAAGTAGCCAGAAAAGAAGGTTATCACTACATTGGAAAGTTATTTGAGGAAACAGCTGACAATGAAAGACAGCATGCTAAAGATGAATTTAAATTTCTCGGTGGTATCGGAGATACAAAAACAAATCTTGAAGAAGCAATGAATGGTGAGCATTATGAGACAATAGACATGTATCCTACTTTTGCTAAAGAAGCCAAAGAAGAAGGATTCGACGATGTTGCCAGGTTATTCGAGCAAATTGCAAAGGTGGAAAAGGAACATGAGGCAAGGTATAAAGAACTGTTAAAAATGGTCGAAGAAGGAACAGTTTACAAAAGAGAAACTGCTATCAAATGGAAATGCAGCAAATGTGGCTTTATTCATGAAGCAACTGAGCCACCGATAAAATGTCCCGTGTGCAAGCATTCTGCTGAATATTTTGAACCGGAAGATTTTTGCTAAAAATTTTGAATTAAATCTGGCAGGGCAGATTGTCTGTCCTGCTTAAAAAGAATTGAGGAGAATATGGACAAGAAACTAGAAAAGCTTATCAATGAACAGATCACAAAAGAATATTATTCGTCATATCTTTATCTTTCAATGGCTGCTTATTTTGAATCAATGAGCTTGGCAGGCTTTACAGCTTGGATGAAAATTCAGGCTGAGGAAGAGATGATACATATGAGGATGTTCTTTACTTATATTAACGAAAGAGGCGGAAGGGTAATTCTTGAAGCTATTGACAAGCCCCCAGCAGATTTTGAATCAATAAAAGATGTTTTTGAACAAACTCTTGAGCATGAAAAATTGGTTACGGCAAGCATTAATAATCTTTATAAGGCTTCTAAAGACATAAATGATAATGCATCTACGATCTTTCTCCAGTGGTTTATCACTGAGCAGGTTGAAGAAGAAAAAAATGCAAGGGATATTTTAGATAGATTGGCTCTTATTAAGGAAGATCCTATGGGAATATTGATGTTAGATAAGGAATTAGGTGCAAGGCTACAGCCTACAGCTCCTGCAGCAGCTTAATTTAATTTTTTAATTGCTACCGGAGGATATAAATGACAAGAAAATATTCAGTCTCTGAAGTTCTTCAAATTGGTGTTGAAATCGAAAAGAATGGAAGGGATTTTTATCAAGAACTTGTTAACCTTAGTGATGAGGAAGATGCTGTTAAGATCTTTACCTATTTGGCAGACCAAGAGTCAAATCATATTAATGCTTTTAAGAAGATGCTTGATTCTATTCAAGATTATGGTCAACAAGAGGTTTACCCTGATGAATATTTCTCTTACCTTAGTGAATTAGCTAGTGAACATGTTTTTACTAAAGAGAATAAAGGCAAGGAAGCTGCGGCAAGCGTTAAGACTCCTGTTGAGGCTGTTGATCTAGGGATCAAATTTGAAGAAGATTCTATAGCATTGTTTGAAGCAATGAAAAAAGTAGTTCCGCTTGAGAGCCAAAGTGTTCTTGATGTTTTGATCTCTCAGGAGCATGGACATTTAAAAGATCTATCAGAAATAAAGGAAGTTCTAAAACTGAGGGAATAAAAATGTTTCACTGCATAATGAACAAAGGCAATGTCTACAAGTGCCTGTTAAATGGTAAATGGGTAGAATCAAATACTGGCAAAAAGGACAAGATCCTTTCTCCTGTTGATGGCACTCTAGTTGGTGAAGTGCAGTGTATTTCAAAAACTGAAGCAGAAGAATTCATTGTGACAGCTAAGGATGCTCAAAAAGAATGGAACGCAGTTCCTGTTAATAAAAGAGCAGAGGTGGTTCATAAAGTTGCAGATATTCTTGAGAGAGAAAAAGAAACAATTGCAGAGGTTCTAGTTAAAGAGATCGCAAAAAATAGAAAATCATCACTCTCTGAGATATCAAGAACCGTTGATTTTATGCACTTTACTGCAGAAGAAGGTAAGCGGGTAGTAGGTGAAAGTATTTCTTCTGATTCTTTCCCAGGATTTGGAAAGGGTAAAGTTTCAATAGTACATCGAGTTCCCCTTGGAGTTATCCTTTCAATTGCACCATTTAATTATCCGGTAAATCTATCGGCATCAAAGATCGCTCCAGCATTAATGGCTGGTAATTCGGTTGTGTTGAAGCCTCCAACTCAAGGAGCGATCAGCTCTCTTTATTTGGGGCGTGTTTTTTGTGAAGCTGGAGTTCCTCCAGGGGTTTTAAATGTTATTACCGGACAGGGACGCGATATTGGAGATTATCTTGTAAGCCATCCTCATATAAATATGATAGCTTTTACAGGCAGCAGTAAGGTTGGTAGACATATATCTCAAATAGCAGGCATGAAGCCTTTGTTGTTGGAATTAGGGGGTAAGGATGCTGCAATAGTTCTAGCTGATGCTGACCTTGATATGACAGCTAGTAATATCGTTAGCGGGGCATTCTCTTATTCAGGACAAAGATGTACTGCCGTCAAAAGAGTTTTGGTCGTTGAGTCTGCTGCGGATGAATTGATCAAAAGAATAGTCAAGCTTGTTAATAATTTGACAGTTGGAAAACCAGAAGAGGATGCCGATATTACTCCGTTGATTTCAAATTCTTCGGCAGAGTTTGTGAAAGAATTGATCGATGATGCTATTGAAAAAGGAGCAAAACTTCTAATCGGAAATAAGATAGAAGGCAACTTGATATATCCCACAGTTTTTGATAATGTCACTAAAGACATGCGTCTTGCTTGGGAGGAGCCTTTCGGTCCGGTTTTGCCGATCATGAGAGTAAAAAATTGCGAAGAGGCAATAGAGATAGCGAACACCTCTGAATATGGACTGCAGTCATCTGTATTTACAACTGATATTGATAAAGCTTTTAAGATCGCTTCTCAGTTAGAAGTAGGAACTGTCCAAGTTAATAGCAAGACAGAAAGAGGCCCTGATCATTTTCCTTTTATTGGTGTTAAGAGTTCCGGTATGGGAACTCAAGGCATTAGATATTCTATTGAAGCTATGTCGAGATCCAAGGCCATTGTACTGAATTTTAAATAGTAGTTTTTTGTAGGGGGGGGATTATGAAGAATTCCGATTTTATTAACAAGAGGTTGCATGAAGAATTACAACATTTCAAAAATAGGGTCTTTGAGCTTGAGAATCTTGCTGTCACGGATTCGCTCACCGGGCTCTATAACAACAGGTATTTTAAAGATAGGCTTGATCAAGAAATAGAAAGATCGAAGAGATATAAAAAGCCTTTATGCTTGCTGATGATAGATATAGATGATTTTAAAAAGTGCAATGATACTCATGGTCATCTCGAGGGGGATTGTTTGATAATTGAAATAAGCAAAATGTTGACAAAGGAATCCAGGCTTGCAGATATTGTATGCAGGTATGCAGGTGACGAGTTTGTTATCATTTTGCCTGAAGCTGATGTTGTTAGAGCGAAAATATATGCAAACAAGATAAGGGTAGCTGTTAATGAATTAGAATTGAAATGTAAGCCTTCCATAAGTATTGGGATTTGTGAGCTTGCAATAGGTATGGATACTACAAGTATTATTGATAAGGCTGATAAGGCTATGTATAAAGCAAAGCATGCAGGAAAAAATAGGATATCAGATCTAGTTGAAGTCTTATAAACCATCATAGTTAAACGATAAGGGAGTTGCTTTTATGGATCATCCTACGTCAAAATGTTCCGGAAGCTGTAAGATTTGCACGGTAAAGCTCAAAAATCTTTCTTTTGACACAAAAGACTTGAGTGATGTATTAAAACTTTGGGGATTGAATTTAAAAGATATCCACAAGGAAATAAATATTGAAGGAAGCCCGGAAAGATCAGAATATCGAGTTGTCTGTGAAGATGAGCGTGGGGAATTGTATGTCGTAGAGAAGATCCATAGAGATTCTTTTGACAGAAAAAAGAGAATAGCTTTGACGCTGGATTTCTTAAAGGGAAAAGGCCTTGGCAAGATAGGGCCTTGTAAAAAAAATTTAAAAGGCGAATTCGTTAGTGAATATAAGCACTGTTTTTGGCAGATAGTTAATTATATCGACGGCATTGATCTTCCTAGGCCAGATTATGTTTTTGATAAATGGAGAGGTTCACAGCTGGCAGAATTTTACATTGATCTAAAAGACAAATCTTCTGACTTGCCGTTTTTTAATAGTTCTGAAGTGTTTTCAGTAAAAGATTATATCTACGAGCTGATCAAAACAATAAAAGAGAAAAAGCCGGGTATGTTTGAGAGGTTATCTCCGGTAGTTGTATTTCTAGAAAAAGATTTTATGAAAGCCTATGATTCGTTTCCTGTTTCGTTTTGTCATGGTGATTATCACATGCTTAATATGGTTTGGGGAGAGTCTCAGATAAATGCTGTCATTGATTGGGAATTTTCAGGAATAAAACCGGAGATCTATGATGTTGCTAATATGTTAGGATGCTTGGGGATTGAACATCCTAATAGCTTAACGAATGAACTAGTGATCGAGTTTTTATCCAAGCTAAAAGAAGCAGGGCTTTTTTCTGAAGTAAGCTGGAAATATTTATTGGAGTTTGTTGTAGCTCAGCGTTTTGCTTGGCTATCTGAATGGCTAAGAAAGGATGATCTGGAAATGCAGGATCTTGAAGAGTACTATATAAAGCTTTTAATAGAGAAGAAAGATGTTCTTAAGAATTGCTGGGATTCGCTGAGTGATTCAAAAGAAGAACTGATCTGTTTATCTTAAAAAACCATGGATATAACCTAGAGATTAAAAATGAACATATACGGCAAAATATCAGAGTTTTTCATAGTTAACAAAAAATTATCATTACTGCTTTTGATCGGAATAATATTCTGGGGGTCGATCTCTTTTTTGATAATGCCAAAGCAATACAATCCGGATATTGTTGCCCCTGCTTTTGCAATTAATGTTGAATTTATCAATGCAACCGTAGATGAGGTTTATCACCTCGTAACAAAACCGTTAGAAGATGTAATAAATGAAATACCAGGAGTAGAGAACATATATTCTAAATCCGAGCATGGTGGCAGGGCTTCTGTAATTGTGGAGTTTTTTGTCGGGGAAGACCTTGAGAAGAGCATGATCACTCTTCGTCAAAAGATCTCTAGCAGGCTGAATTTAGCCCCTCTTGGTATCAGCGAGCCGAATATTGTATCGATCGATCCGGAAGAGCTTCCCGTAGTGACGCTTGTTTTGCATTCGGATAAGATGAGCCCCATAGAACTAAGAAAAAAGGGGTTTCAGCTGAAAGAAGATATTACACATATAAAAGGTATATCAATTGTTGATGTTATTGGGGGCCTAAAAAGGGAGTTTCAGATAATCCTTGATCCTCAAAAGATGAAGGATGCAAATACTTCTTTGAACGAAATAGAACAGGTTTTGGCAGATACTTCTATTTTACAGGATTTGGGATTGATCAAAACCAAAGATAAGTTCTTTAAAATCGAGACCAAAGAGCAGGCAGCTACGATCGAATACATTGAAGATATTGTTATCACTTCGAATGTGGAAAAAAACTTAAAAATAAAAGATGTTGCAACGGTTGTCTCTGGCGCACAAGAAAGAGAATCATACGTTAATTTTTACAAAAAGGATTATAGCGTCAAAGATTCTGTTTTTATTGCTATTTCAAAACAAAAAGGCACTAATATCATTGACTTCTCTAAGAGTATTCATAAAAGGCTTGCAGCTCTAAAGAAGGAAATGCCTTATTTAAAGGGCATTGAACTTGATGTGGTTAAAGATGAAGGCCGAGTTGCAAGTGAAGAGATAGGCGGCCTTGTAAATAATTTGATACAGGCGATCACAATTGTGTTTATTGTTCTTTTGTGCTTCTTGAATTACAGGGCGGCTATTATTGTTGCATCCAGCATACCGATAACATTATTAACTGTCCTTGCTTTGGGAAATCTGTTCGGGTATACGATAAACAGGATAACTCTGTTTGCTTTAATTCTTTCTTTGGGCATGTTAGTTGATTCTGCAACTGTTGTTATTGAGAACATCGTGCGTAATAAAAAGGAATCTAAGGGCGCTTCAAAGGATGAATTGATACCACGGTCTGTTTCGGAAGTAGGGGCTGCTTTGTTCTTGTCAACGCTGACAACAGTTTTGGCATTTATTCCCATGCTTTTTGTGACAGGAATGATGGGTCCTTATATGGGGCCGATACCATTTTTTGTTTCGATGGCGCTATCGGTTTCTTTGATATTTGCTTATACTTTAAACCCGTGGTTGGCATATGTTTTTTGCAAGGATGAGGTTTCTTCGGATATAGAGAATAAATGCGGTTTTATATGCAAGACCAAAAAATATTGTTCGGGATTATACCAGGAATTTATTTCCAGTTTATTGTCGAATAAAAAGAAGAGAAAGGCTTTTTTAAGGAGAGCTTTTATTGTTTTGATCCTTGTTATGATATTACCCGTAGTTAAGTTATTAAGGTTCCGTATGCTTCCTAAAGCTGACAGAGAGCAGGTTTTTGTTTATATTGATCTGGATCGAGGCTCTAGTATTGAAAGGTCATATGAAGTCTCAGAAAAGGCCGCCAATGCTCTTAAGAATCAGAGTGAAATAGAAAGTATTCAGGCTTTTGTTGGGACACCTCCGGTACTTGATTTTAATGGATTATTCAGAGGCGTTTCAGATAGAAGAAGCTCTAATCAGATCACTTTGAAGTTGAATTTAACGCATCCTGATAACAGAAAAATACCTTCTGAAGAGCTTGCATATAATTATAGAGAAATTTTGCTGAAGGGATTAAGCCAAATATCTGATGCAAAGATAATAGTTGTTGAGGACCCTCCAGGGCCTCCGGTAAGGTCCACTTTTTATGTAAAAGTAAAGAGCTCAGACCCAGGAATATTGAATGAGGCCGCAGGCGCTCTTGTTGAAAAAGTTAAAACAATAAGAGAAGTTAAGGATATAGACATTTCTTCTCTTGAGCAGATCGAAAAATATGAACTATATGTTGATAAGGAGGCCGCAGCAAGGGCAAAGGTCAGCGTTGGGTCTATATCAAAAGAATTGCAAACGATATTTAGCGGCAGGATCATTGGTGTTTATCATAGCGATTACAATCTCGAGCAGGAATATATTGTGTTAAGGCTGCAAAGAGATCTAAGGGATAATATTGATGACCTTGACAAAATATTAATTTCAAACGCTCTTGGCAATCATGTCCCTTTATCAAGGTTCGTTAAGGTAGTAACAAAGGATCAAGAAGATGTGATACTCGATGATAATACAGAAAGAGTTGTTTATATATCGGGCGAAATGGGTAAAAGAAGTGCTGCTTATTCAGCGATCGACCTATTGGGTATATTAACTAAATTTAAAATACCTAACAGGAAAATAGAATTGACAAAGTTTAATTTGTTCGGGGCAGAGTATTTTGTGGAAGGTCATGGTGAGCTAAAGATCGAGATCGGGGGAGAATGGGACCTGACAGTAAAGGTTTTTAGGGATCTGGGTATGGCTATGGGTGTAGCGATCATTTTGATATATTTGGTATTAGTTGCTCAGTTCAGGTCGTTCACTATTCCGGTTCTTATTTTAGGGACTATTCCACTGGCTATGGTAGGAGTTATTCCGGGATTTGCTTTATTGTTCCTGATAGGAAGAATATATTTTTCAGCAACTTCAATGATAGGCGTGATCGCTTTGGCAGGCATTGTTGTGAATAATGCCATAATATACATTGATTATGTTATCCAGATAGCCAAGAATCATTCATCGCTTAGCGAGGTTCTTTTAGAAGCAGGCATGACAAGAATGAGGCCTATTTTGCTTACGTCAGTTACTACAGTATTAGGCTCGCTTGTTATAGCTTCAGATCCTGTATGGTCAGGCTTGGCATGGGCGATAGTTTTCGGATTGTCATTGTCTTCTGTATTGACCTTAATTGTATTTCCATCATTGATGTATGAGTTTTTAGGGGAGAAATGGTTTAAATCTATAAGAGAGGAATAATTATGTTAGAGAGAACGTTAAGAGGTATTGCAGGGATTTTTATTCTATTGAGTGTTCTATTAGCTGTTAAAGTTGATATTCGATGGTTGTGGTTCACAGCTTTTGTAGGATTGAATTTGCTGCAATCAGCTTTTACTAATTGGTGCCCGATGATAACGCTATTGAAAAAGGTCGGAATTAATGAATGTTGTTCAACTAACAAGGATGGAGGAGAAAAATGAAAAAGTATAAATGTACAGTTTGTGGTTATATCTATGATCCAGTACTAGGGGATCCTGATAATGGTATTGAGCCAGGAACAGCCTTTGAAAATTTGCCGGATGATTGGACCTGCCCGGAATGTGGCGTAGGGACTGATAGTTTTGAAGTTGAAGAATAAGAAAGGCAGATGATGAATAAAATCAAAGACGATATTTACTGGACAGGTTATATCGACTGGGATCTTCGTATATTTCATGGTTATTCAACCCCGTCGGGATCAACTTATAATTCATATTTAATAGTTGACGAAAAACCAACTCTAATAGATACGGTTAAAGATTATGGATTTGAAGAAATGCTTGGTCGTATAAAGGAGGTCATTGACCCTTCACAGATCAAGTATATTATTTCCAACCATACTGAGATGGATCATTCAGGTTCTATTGATAAGATTCTTGAATATTGTCCAGACGCTGAAATTGTTTGTTCCCCTAAGGGTGAAGAACATCTTAAGAGGCATTTCTTACCTGCTTCAGGAAGGAAAGGTAAGAAGGATTGGAAGTTCAAAGTAGTGAACACTGGTGATGAGCTTGATATCGGTAAGAGGAAACTAAAATTCTTGCTTATGCCTATGGTCCATTGGCCTGATTCAATGTCGACATATTCAGAGCATGACAAGATATTGTTCTCTAATGATGCTTTTGGTCAGCATTATGCTTCAGAGGAGCGTTATGTTGATGAAGTTGATCACGAGAGAATTATTGCCGAAGCGGCAAAGTATTATGCCAATATTGTTCTTCCTTATGGACAGCAAGTCTTAAAGGTGTTGGAAGCTGCAGCTACTTTGGAAATAGAATCGATATGTACCTCGCATGGTTTGATTTGGAGAAAAAAAGAAGACATAGAGCTCATTGTTAGTCTTTACAAAAAGTGGGCTAGTTATGAGTCAGAAGACAAGGTAGTAATTGTTTATGATACTATGTGGCACTCGACTGAAGCAATGGCAAAACGAATGTATGACACTATAAGTAAAGAGGGTATTCCTGTTAAGCTTTTTAATTTGCAGGAAGACCATATTTCTGATGTTGTTGCTGAAGTTTTATCTTCAAAGTTCTTTCTGTTCGGTACGTCAATACTGAACAATAGAATGTTGCCGACAATGGCGAGTCTGTTAATGTACCTAAAAGGTTTGAAGCCAAAAAATAGGTATGCATTGACTTTTGGGTCATATGGTTGGGCGACAGTAGGCTTTAAGGAATTTGAAACATCTATTCAGGAAGCTGGTTTTGACCTTATAGGAGAAGGAAGATATGTGAAATTTGTTCCGGATGTCAGCGACCTTGATAGTTTGAATGATGTTGTATCCAGTATTAAAGATAAAATAGCTGTTAAATAGAAGGGGAATAATATGGCAAAATTAAGAGAAATTTACCAATGTCAGAAATGTAAATTACTTGTCGAAGTGGTTAATGATGCACCTGATTCACCAGAATGCTGCGGCGAGGCAAGAACATGTTTAGAGGCAAAAACTGCAGAAAAAGAGGGCAAAGAAAAGCATGTGCCTGTTATCGAAGAAACAGATTGTTGCATTAATGTCAAGGTTGGAAGCGTTGAGCATCCAATGTTAGAAGAGCATTATATAAAATTCATTGAAGTATTAACTGCTGACAAGGTGTTAAGAGCGGAATTAAAACCTGGACAAAAGCCGGAAGCAGATTTTTGCGTTAAGAAAGAAGACGTTGTTGAGGTAAGAGAATTTTGTACAACACATGGACTTTGGAAAGCTTAGCAACTGTTGACCGTGATGATACAAGAGCTGATTGCTGAATATAAAAAAAAGAAGAAGGACTTAAAAAACAGATTAAAGGATTTTAAAAAGATCTGGAATGAACCTGAAAGTGTTATATTCAGCGAATTATGTTTTTGTATATGCACTCCTCAGGCCAAGGCAGTTGAATGTGATAAAGCGGTTAAAAGACTTATTAAAAGTGGAAATCTGTTTAAGGGCAATATTGAGCAAATAAGATCAGAAATTGCAGGTGTAAGGTTCCCCAATAATAAGTCAAAGTATTTGTATGAGGCAAGGAAACAGTTCTCGGTGAATGGCAGGATTGTCATAAAAGAAAGAATTGATATTAAGAATATTGTTGAGTCGAGAAATTGGTTAGCTAATAATGTAAAAGGTATCGGATTTAAAGAGGCTAGCCATTTTTTAAGGAATATCGGATTTGGTAGTGACCTGGCGATACTGGATGTCCATATTCTTAAGAACATGATCAGGTATGGGATAATTAGGACAAGGCCGAAAACATTAAATCAGGTTAAGTACTTGGAGTTGGAAAATAAATTAAGAACATTTTCGCAAGAAGTAAAGATACCCATGGATGAGCTGGACCTTCTGTTTTGGTCAGCGGAGACGGGTGAGATATTCAAATGATATTATGAGAGTATCAGGAAGGTGGAAATATGAAGTTAATAACAAGAGATACTGATTATGCTATTAGGGCGATCAGATACATTGCACAATCAGGGAAGCCAATAGTTTCTGTAAGTGAGATAGAGAAGGCTTTAAATCTGCCAAGACCTTTTCTTAGAAAGATATTGCAAACACTTCAAAAAAGTGGAGTATTGACTTCAATTAAGGGCAATAAAGGGGGTTTTTCGCTTGATAAGAATTATAAAAAGATCTCTCTTGTTGACGTAATAAAAGTTTATCAAGGAGATGTTTCTTTTACGGATTGTTTGTTAAAGCAAGAAGTTTGTCCTGATATTGCAAAATGTGTTGTTAGAAAAAAGATCAAAGCTATTGAAAAAATGGTTAATATTGAGTTGAACAAAATAACTATTGATTCGATCTTAAAGTGTAAGTAAAGGCGTTTTAATCGTGATCCTGCTTCAGTTCAATTTTTATTCCATTTAATAAATTCTTACCTGGATTTTTATAAAATATTTATAAATTGTCTATATTTACAAAAGATACTCTGATTATCGCTTAGTTACAGTTTTTCTGGCCTTGAAGAGGTTCATTTTATCTGTTTTTGCGATCTTTTCCTATTGTCTGGTGTTTTCCACTTGAATTTTATTAAAATTACAGATAGAATGTGAAGTCTGTTTAATATAAATATTAATATAGAGCTAGTTTTAATACAAACTATACATTATTCAGGAGGGAATAAATGAAGAAAGCAAAAAAAAGTTCAGTTTGGCTTTATGTTGGTGGCATTTTTGGCGTTTTTTTAATACTGATAGTTCTTCTTTTTAGTGTAGATACCGATTTTACTAATTATAAAAACACTAAGTATGGATTTTCTATGGTATATCCTACTGATTGGGATGTATTTGAGACTGGTGAGACGCCTGGAGTTGCTGTGCAATTCAGATCTCCAAAGCAGAATGAGTTAGACATCTTTCCTGAAAATGTAAGCATTGTAGTACAAGACCTGCCACCTACTATGTTGGACCTTGAGGCCTACTCAAAGACAGCTGTTGAACAATTGGCAGCTGTGTTTGAAGGGATGATGGTAGTTGAAGAACAAGGAGCAACTACTTTTGCAGGTCAAAAGGCATATAAGATAATTTATAGAGGAACCGACCCCGGTGAGGGTCCAAATATTAAGCTAATGCATATATGGACTATTTCTGGGTTCAAAGCATATCAGTTTAATTTTGGAAGTCAGTTGTCTCAATGGGATGTGTTTATTGGACAAGTTAATAAAATGGCAGGATCATTTAAATTAGAACAATGATACAAAAAGCAAATATGAAATCCAAGGAAGACCCGGTTTGTTCATTGTTCAATGATTGCAGAGGTTGTTCATATCAAGACATTCCTTATGAGGATGAATTGAGCATAAAGGAAAAAGAGCTCAAAGATCTTATAAATGAATTGTTAGAAGTGGATCCGGATTGCTTCGAACCAATTGTTCCCTCACCTAAACCATACCATTATCGCAATAGGCTTGATCTGAAGCTTCTTAAGACTAAAAGTAAAGAGGTTTTTATTGGGTTTACTCCGAAGAGCAGGCACGGAGTTATTCCAATTGAATCATGTTATATCGCAAGAGAAGAGATATCTAGTTTTATTCCTGAGCTTAAAAAGCAGGCAATTGATAAACTTCCTGAGAATTATAGGCTGGCAAATTTAGTTGTAAGGTCTGGAGAAGATGGAAGGGTTTTTTGGGGAGGGATAGGAAAAAAGTCTTTACTGCAAGAAGAGGGTGATTTCTTCTGGGTAGAAATAGAGGGCAAAAAGATCTTTTATTCTTTGGATACCTTTTTTCAAGCGAACATTTCCATATTGCCAAGTGTTTTTCAGAAGATCAAATCTTTAGGGATTTGGGGAAATGACGTAGTCTTTTATGATCTTTATGGCGGTGTTGGTTTATTTGGGGTTGGAATGGTCGACAGTGTTAGTAAAGTTGTTTTAATAGAAGAGAGCATTCCTTCTTTAAGGTTAGCAAAATATAATGTTGAATATCATGATCTGAAGAATTTTAAAATTATAGAGGGAAGAGTCGAAGACCATTTTCTTGATATGGTAAATGAAGAAGAAAATGGAAAGAGGGTCGCGATGATAGATCCTCCAAGAGCAGGATTAAGTCAGAGCGCTCTTGACCTGCTTGTTAGTGCAAAAGGTATTGGCTGGATGCTTTATCTGTCCTGTAATCCAAAGACGTTGGCAAGAGACCTTGGCAGGTTTGTGGCTAATAATTGGAATATTGAAAAAATAATTCCATTTGATTTTTTTCCAAAGACTGCACACCTGGAGACTTTGGTCCTATTAAAAAAATTTAACTGTGGAGAAATATGTTACTAAATCCTTCATTTTTTTACAAGTACAGCTTGGTTAAGCAGCTCCCGATATTTTCTAAATTAGGATGGTTTGATCTTCACAGAATAACCAGCAAAGTAATAATTGATGAATACAAAAAAGGTGATTTGATAAGGAAAGAAGGAGACCCTGCAGACTATTTCTATTGCCTTGTTTCAGGGCGGCTTCAGGCATATTCAAAAGATGAACAAAATCATAAAAGAAATGTAGAGTTTATTCATAGAGGTATATATTTTGGCATCATTTCGGTTTTCACCGGAGAGAATCATTCAATGAGCTTTGAAGCAATTAATGATTCAGTTATTCTTAAGATAAATAAAGATGATTTTCAGGATATTTTAAAATCAATACCGCGCTTGGGAATTGAGGTCAATCAGGTTCTTTCAAAGAGAATTAGAAGGAAAGTTAAGGGTGATGACGCAGTATTTGATAGTACGGTTATTTCAGTATATAGCCCTACAAAAGGAACAGGAAAATCTACATATGCAA
The DNA here is from genome assembly GCA_018812705.1 of Candidatus Omnitrophota bacterium. Lineage (GTDB taxonomy): Bacteria > Omnitrophota > Gorgyraeia > Zapsychrales > Zapsychraceae > Zapsychrus_A. The sequence goes on along the minus strand of JAHJCZ010000134.1, from coordinate 1,213 downwards.
TTAACCTTGCTTTGGGATTGAAGCATGAGACAAAGAAAAAAGTGATATTTGTCAGTATTCAGCCGAAACAGGATAATCCTGATGAAGGAAATGATAAGGACAGTAAAGTAAAGAATAAATGGAAAGTTGATGCTGTTGACCTAAATGAAATATCAGATGATCATGAAAAGATCAAAGAAAGCATTATTCGGGATGACCTTACAGTAGATCTTTTAAACGTATATTTTGATACGGATGACCCTCTTGTTAAGAACAAGATAGCTCCTTTTGTAAGTGATCTAATTGGAGAATATTATTATGTTGTTGTTGACCTTCCTAACAGTCGCGATAATGTTGTTCTGGAGACTTTAACACAATCTGATCTTGTTCATCTTGTTACTCAGGATAAAAATAATGATTTCGAAGCTATTCGCAAGATCATTGATCGTCTTGAAGACGTATTAAAAGAAGGATTTAAGGAAGAAAAGATCAGAGTTATCATAAGCGGAATCCACCCAGAAGAATATCTTTCTTTTGAAGATATCAATAAATTTATCGATTATCATGTTTACACAAAACTCCCTTTTCTTAAAGATGAAGATATGGTCGTTGAATCTTCTTCGAAAAGCCTTAATTATGTGAAGATCAAGAAGAAGAATGAATACAACAAAGTTGTTAAGCATATTGCACGTGAAATTGGAAAGGTTCTTGTTGGTATTGCTTTAGGTGGCGGAGCTGCTTTAGGTATTGCACATATCGGGATTATTCGTGTTCTAGAACAAGAGGGTATTGATATAGATATGGTGACAGGAAGCAGCATGGGTGCATTGATCGGCAGTTTGTGGGTAACTGGTAAAAGTGCGGATGAAATGGAAAAGATCGCCCGAGAATTTGAGAAAAGGAGTTCTTTGATCGGTCTTATCGATCCTATATTTCCTGTATCGGGGGTTATCGGTGGAGAATCTATTAAGAAATGGTTAAAAAAGCATTTAGGGAACAAAACATTCTATGATACACGGATCCCATTTAAAGTTATTGCTTATGATCTTGCGAAGAGGCAAGAACTTGTTATTAACAGTGGATCAATAGTAGATGCGGTATGTAAAAGTATTGCGATACCTGGAGTTTTTCAGCCTATCAAAGAGAAGGATAAGGTAATAATCGACGGTGGAGTCATGAATCCTTTGCCTACAAATGTTTTAGTAAGTGAAGGGATAAAGAAGATAATTTCTGT
>JAHJCZ010000133.1 GCA_018812705.1 Candidatus Omnitrophota bacterium | reverse complement strand
GAAAAAGAAGGAATAAAAGTAATTTTCCAAGATTACAAACACCCTGAATATGAACAATCTTACAAACCTTTTATCGGGTATTTGTCAGTAATTGATCTGTTGTTCAATTAAGGAACGAACAGCAAAAATTTAATACTTAAACATTCTGGATAAAATGGAAAAGAAAGCTTACTTACTTTATATAAATGAAGAAACAGACAGCTCCTTAGACTATTCTGGCTTATTGCCAACTAATCTGTTAAAAACTGTTCCAAAACTTGGACTGCAGTATCTTCATGCCGTTTTAAAACAACATAATTTTCCTGTCACTCTTTTGGATCAGGAAATAGAAGACTTGAGTTTAGATTCGTTAATTAGCTCATTTAAAGATTCACCCCCGCTTTTTGTTGGAATTTATTCATCAGAAAGAATTCAAAGTGCCACTATAAAGTTCATTAAACAATTGCGAAAGACACAAAAAGACTTAATTATTGTTGTTGGTGGACCCGATTATTTCAGCTATGAAGATTACTTAACTTCCGGATGTACTTTTGTTTGCCATGGTGAAGGAGAGAAAACTATAGTTGAAATTGCCGAATACGCTAAAGGCGAACGAATTTTTCAATCATTAAAAGGCATATCCTACGTTAAAGACAGTGCAATTACTCTTAGTGCACCTCAAACACCTATTAGCAACTTAGACGACCTTCCTTTTCCTACACACGATAATATTTTAAAATATGCCGATTTTCATTATCCAGGCATGAAGAAACCTTATGTACATATGATGACTTCTCGCGGTTGCGGCTATACCTGCAGTTATTGCTCTTCACCTTTTATGTGGGGAAAAGGGGTCAGAAGAAGGAGCATAGATAATATTCTTGCTGAAATAGACTATCTTGTTGAAAAATATAATGTTCATTACATAAGCTTTAAGGATGACCGTTTTTTTCCTGACTTAGGTTGGCTGCATAAATTTTGTAATAAATTATCTGAGAGAAAATATGATCTGCGCTTTAACTGCAGCGCTTGTCCTTCAGACTTCAATGAAAATGGTAAAGAAAAAATAGACCTGTTAAAAAAGGCTGGGTGCGATGCCTTAATTTTTGGATTACAATCAACAAATAAAGAAATATTAAAACAAATCCACAGGAATCCAAATGAAGTTGATATCTTGCGACCAATAATTGAATATGCCAATAAAGTTAAGCTTTTTACAGTACTCGAATTCATATTTGGGTTACCCGGAGATACAGTTAGCTCTCTTGAAAACAACATTAAATATGGTCTTCAAGTAAAGCCGTATTTTATCCAATTTAATAGGCTTATGGTCTTGAAAAGTTCAGAACTGCATGCATTAAGAGACAAAGAGCAACCTATTTGTGACCTTTCAACCAAGCAAATAAGAAAAATAGTATTAAAAGGTTATCTAAGGTTTTATCTACACCCAAAGATCTTTATTAAAAACATTGATTATATTCTGAAAAACAATCCGCATTGGATTATTGATGCTAAAATGATCTGGAAATATCCATTTATAATAATGAGTAACTATATTTGCTCCAAAAAGAATAAAAACAACGTTCAATAATGAAAATACCATTTAAAAACTCTACAAGATTGATCGTCACATATCTAATTACAATTGCAATCTTTCTGGTTCTATTTAAGCATATCCCAATTTCAAATGTAATAAGCGGGTTAAAAAACACTAATCCTATACTAATATCATTTGCATTGGTTATCTCTTTTTTATCGAATATCATAATAACTTCTTTAAGATACAAGCTCATAATAAAACACTTAGGCAAAAACCTTTCACTATTCGAATCTATGCAAATCAAGGGGGGATGTTCCGTCTTTAAAACATTACTTCCTGCAAGAGCTGGTGAATTCATTTCTATGGAATATTTAAAAAGGAACGGCGATTTCGCGTATAGCGATTCTTTTTTTGCAATAGTAGCAGAATACATTCTTAATGTGCTTGCTCTTATAATTTTCATTTTACTTGGAATCGTTTTGTTTTGTCTTGGCTTAAATTGCCAATTGGCCCAAAATTTTAGCAGAAGAGCAACCTTCTTTGTTCTATCCTTAAATCATCCAATCCATGAAAATAAAGATAATCTGATCAATAAACTTTCTCAAAATTTTAAAAAGTACTATATTAAATTCAAAGAATTGTGCGGGTATAGATCAATAATAATATGCACAATCTTATGTATGGGAGCTGAAGTAATAAATTTTTATCTTTTATCAAGAGCTTTAAATGTACCTATACCACTAAATACCGTGTTAAGATTAGTTCCTTTGTCTCTATTAATTAGCAGTTTACCGATCACTTTAGGTGGTCTAGGAATAAGGGAGTGTACAATATTATTCTTATTCAAATCTTACGCTTCAGCCGAATCATTGCTTGCTGTTGGAGTACTCTATTCTTTTGTTGAGAATATATTCCCGCTGCTCATAAATTGTTCATTTACTGGTTTTTTCATTAAAAACATGTTTAGAGGCAAAATTTCATGAACATAAAGACTTTTGCTGAAATATCTTCATCTGTTGTCTTGGCCAAACTATTTAATATAAAAAGACCTTTAGCAATAAGGTGGGCTTTAACATATCAGTGCAATCAAAAGTGTTTATACTGTGGTATTCCATTTAAAGAAACTTTTGAAATAGACACTAACACAATATGTAAGATGATAGACAACTTTGCATCACTAGGAACAAAGTGGATATCTTTTTCAGGGGGTGAACCGCTTTTAAAAAATGGCCTCTGCAAAATATTAAAACAAGCCAAAAGTCATAATATTTTCGTTTCAGTCAGCACAAATGGCGCTTTAATTCCCGAAAACCTCGAAGCAGTTAAATTTGCTGACAGAATCAAGCTAAGCCTGGATGGCCCTGAAGAGATCAACGACCCAATAAAGGGAAAGGGTGTTTTTAAGCAAACTCTTGCTGCAATAGATCTATGTAGAATTAATAAAATACCAGTATCTATCGACTGCGTCCTTTCAAAATTTAATTTGGATTCAATTGACTATTTACTTAACTTGGCTGTAGAAAAGTGTTTTAAAATATCCTTTCTGCCCTCTTCGATAAGAAATCCTGACAGACAAAATGCTGGGGATTTTTTGCCAGAAACCATAGAATACCGTAAAGCAATTAAACATTTAATATATCAAAAGAAACAAGGCAAGCCTGTTATTAACTCTATTCCAGCTTTAAATCACATTTATCACTGGCCTGAATATCGAAAGATCCCTTGCAGTATGGGTCTTTTAAGTTTTAATGTTGAGCCTAATGGTGTCATGGGTGCGTGCATAGATAAATCATATACTTGCACAGAAGAAGACAAAACTTTAAATGTTAATAAAATAAAAGAATATCTAGAAACCATTAAGGTACCAGTTGGTTGCCAAGAGTGCTGGTGCAGCGCAATAATAGAGTTCAATCTGATCACATCTTTTAACATTAACGCTATAATAAACTATTTAAGAAATTCATAAAATTCTTATAAAATGCATAAATTCCCAAAAAGAAATATAATCATTCCTAAAAAAGAATTCCGATCAATTCTTAAAATTTTATTTGAGCCATCGATTAAAAAATATCAACATGTTAAGGCTTTTGAACTAAAATTTAAAGAATATGTCAAATCAAATGATGCAATAGCTGTCTCTTCCGGGCGCGCTGCTTTAAATCTTATACTTCATGGTTGCGGCACATCGAAAGGAAGCGAGATCCTACTATGCGCATATAATTTCATCGGAGTTCCTGAATCGCTGATTCAAGACGGGTATGTTCCCGTTTTTGTAGAAGCTGATAAAAATACTTATCAAATAGACATAAACGCGATTGAAAAGAAAATTACAGAAAAAACCAAGGCGATTATTGTAACACATCTTTTTGGTCAACTAAGTGACATAGAAACTATAAAATGTATCGCACAAAAACATAATATATTGATTATTGAAGATGCTGCTCAAGCTCTTGGCAGTTATTATAAAAACCGCTTTGCTGGAACTATTGCCGATGTCGGTTTTTTTAGTTTTACAGGAAGCAAGCCCCTTAACACATCATATGGAGGGATGATTGTTACAAACAGCACTGCGCTATCTGAAAGTATTCGGCAAAATTTATCTAAAAACTCCTCTGTAAAAACTAGCATAGCTTTTTTCTCAAGATTAAAGACATATGCATATGCCTTATCTATAAATAGGGTCTTTTACAGCTTTATTATTTATCCCTTGAATATTCTATTCAATAAATTAAATATTGATATGTTTGAATTTTATAAAAAAATAGATAAATCTTTTTCTGAGTACAGTGTAAATCAATTGAATTATATACAGGGGTTTGTAGGATCAAATCAAATAGATATCATAAGTAAACTAATAGCAATAAGAGGGACCTTTGGACAAAAGCTAATATCAAAACTCGATCATTCAATTGCAACACAACTTATTTTAGATAATTCTAAGCCGTGCTATTTTATGATTCCTTTAAAAGCCAAAGACAAACACATTGCATATAAAAAGCTGTTAAATAGAGGGATCGACACAAACTTTGTTTATGCTCAAGATTGCTCTTACCTAACAAAAAGTAATAACCCTGTCGCGTTAAACTTATCGAACAGTATTTTGACAATAAATTTGCCTTTTAATTTAACCGAGGAAGAAATAGTTCATATATCAGAAGTCATAAATGAAATGAAGGAGCTATTTGAATAGCAAAAGGGCCTAAATATTACCAGAAGTTTCCTAGTTCTTGATTTTTATCTTCAACGCACCTAAAAGATTCATATGTTGCAGATCGTACCAGCCTGTATTTCCCTGAAGCTGCAGGATTAATGTAGTCGACATATTTGAACTCAACATTTACTTCATAACCGAATATTTCTTTTATTTTATTATTTATTTCAATAATATTGATATTCGCTAACGGTGATTCTTTGACTATCCTAAACTCAAGAACATTCAAATTCTTCTGTATCAATTGAAACAGTTTAATACCTTTATAACCAAGGAAGGACTCAATAAACACTTGAGATGAAAGAGGAACACCATCCTTATTAACAATTAAATCCATTATACGGCCTTCAACATCCATTAACTGGGCAGATCTTCCGCAATGACACTGGTGGTCAAAATATTTGCCAACATCTCCATGCTCATATCGAATAAATGGCATCCCATAAGAATTCAATGAAGTCACGATTATATTTGACAATTCGCCCGGGTTTGCAATTTCTCCTGAACTTTTAATAAACTCAATATATGCATGATCTTCTAAAATATGCATTAATCCATTACTATGAACACAACTACCCGCAACTCGCCCTAATTCACACCCCCCATAAATTTGATATACTGGCGCTTTGAACTGTTCACCAATAAAAGATCTCATGCTATCAAAAGACAAGCCAGCTGTAAGCTCTACTGCCTTGATAGGCGTCAACTTTATACCTTTTTCTTTTATGTATCTTGCAATAAAAAACAGATAAAGAGGATAGCCAACTATCATATCCGGTTTATATTTTTTTATCTCTTTAACATAATGCTCCATATCTTCATTATTAAAATATGTTCTAAGTGCCTTTGAGAAATGTCTTCTATGAATAAAAGGATTGATTATCTTATTTTCAAGTAATATATAATAAGCTTGTTGTTTGTATTCATGGTTGCTCAATACCATCTGCAGATATTTTAAGAACCCAACATCTGGACTTTCTCCATTAGGAAGGCAAGGCTGACATTCATTAGATGTTATTCTCATTATTGAATCTTCAATATCACAGCCCATCAAATGCCTGCTTCTTAATTTAGATGCATATTTGTAGTTAATATCTTCATGGTCATGCATTAATATTAACGAAGGCCCTGTTGTCCCTGAGGTGTTTGAGAATCGCAGATTTTTAGATGGATAGTTCTCAGCGATAGTATATTCTTTTGATACATTATCCCTTAATTCTTTTTTTGTAGTTACTGGTATTTTTCTAAAATCACTTTCATCTTTAATGTGTTCAGGCTTTATACCAGCTTTGTCAAATTTATTTCTATAAAAGGGCACATTTGTATAAGCATGTTCGATCAGACGTTTTAATTTGTTCCATTGTCTCTTTTTTCTGGTTTCAATAGGGTCAAAATCCGAAACAATATATTGCTTGTAATAATCCCAGCCCTTGTTTGATGTCAGCTTAGAGGCCATTGGCAATAACAGTTTTTTTAAAATTGCTTTTTTCATAATTAGTTAAAGATAGAACTTAATATTTTTTTTGGGTAATATTTCAGATATATTCCAAAACGTTTGTCATTGTTTTTCATGGCAATTATTACCATCACTATAAAACCCATAAAATTCGGCATATATTTAAAGACCTTCCAATTATCATTACTTTGGAAATAGGAATTCATTCTAGCAGATAAAAGAGGAAGGCATTTAAAATATTTCTCAAAACACTTATTAGCCCATATCATGTCTTGACTTCCCGCAGTATTTGAAAAAAAGTCTTGCCTGTAATCAGGGTCTTTCTTGACCTCATCTGGCGCATGCTTAAATATTTCAGATCTTTTATAAAAAACCAAGTTATGACATTTAACTCTATTCAAATATTTTCTTTTTGAATATATCTTTGCTGCCTGAATATGATCATTAATGCTTTCACCTGGAACCCCAAACATATGATCAGCATCATACATTAGCTTGTAATTATCGCATATTTCAAAAGCTTTAATTATTGTTTCTGTTTTTTCTTTTCTAAGTAAAATATCTTTTTTCAATGATTCATTGAACGATTGAACGCCAAATTCCACACAATAACATTTGCTTTCCTTTAAAATAATAGCTGTTTCTATATCAAAGGCACTGGCCTTGCCAAAACATTTATAAGGCAAATCTATGGTCTTTTTGTATTCCTGGAGAAAGCTCTGTAACCAATCTTTATCAAAGCCAAAGATAGAATCTTTAAAAATAATTTCGTTTATTGAGTATTTTTCTTTTGCCTTTTTTAGTTCAGCTATTACATTTTCAGGGCTTCTTCGCCTAAAATACATTGGCCCGATTCCATTTTTCAATACAGTTTCAATGCAATATGAACAGGAATAAGGGCAGCCTTTACTTGTGAAAATCATATAGCTATCTTTATAGTTCACATAAGGGGCAAACAAGCTTTTATCAGGAAGAGGGAGTGCATTTAAGTCAACAAGACCTTCAAATGTGTATCTTCTTTGTTTTAAAGATTTGTCATTAAGAAATTTTTTAAATACGAATTCAGGTTCACCGATCAGCAGATGGTCAATCTCATCTAAATCCGGATAATCCTTTAAATACGACAAAACTGCAATTTTTAAATGATTTTTTTCTGTTTTAATTCTTTTGATAAAATCACTTATCCATTTATTATCATTGCCTATTGGATCAATAAAAACCATACAATCTGTATCGGATTTTAAAATTTTTCTAATGAATTTTGTATCTTTGTTAACTATTGAACTGCACAAAGAGGATGGAAGCACATTGTCCGAAATCCCGAACAAGTCTTGATCATACAATAAAGATGTTTCGTGGCCCAGCTCTTTTGCGATCGCTGATAAATATTCAACTATAACAGCATCCATTAAAAAATAACGGCCTTTATAAAAAAATGTGATTTTCATAATATAAAAATATAT
>JAHJCZ010000132.1 GCA_018812705.1 Candidatus Omnitrophota bacterium | reverse complement strand
TTAAAAAATATTTTTTAAACATCAAAACTTGTATTAATAAATTTTCTCTCTAAACAATTGAATTGGCTATTAGACAGTGATATACTAAAACGAAATTTACGACTTGCATACTTACAACTAATGAAAGGCACTTGTTTTGAATTGTTACACCGACTCCATTATAAGAGTAATCCTGATAATATTTTTCGTTAAGGGATGCCTTCAAGGCATCGGTAAATCTGCAAGAGCCCCTATTTCTCTCCTACTTGGAGGCTTCATAAGCCTTTTATATTATCAAGCTACTTCAGACCTGATGAAAACAATGCTTATCAGTTTGGTAAGCCCTATCATTATCAGTATTACTATATCCCTGACACTAAAGTTCTTCACTAAAACAATTGTTAAGGACAAAGAGCTCTCGCCCTTAAGCCGTCTTGGTGGTGGAGCCATCAGTTTAGTCTGGAACAGTATTTATTTATGTTTGGTCCTGATATTCATTTCAATTTTTCCAGGAGGCAATGCCGATTTTCAAGCAATGCAAAACGATGTTTTAAGATCAAGCAGTTTTGCCCTTGCCAAAGACCTATCTCGAAACGTTTTTCCGGTAGACGCCCTAGACATAAAAACACTTTTCTCAAATTTACAAGATGTTAAAAAGATTGAAAAACTGCGCTCAACCAAAGCTTTCAAAAGAATTATGACCAATAAAAAATTCGTGGATTTTTTAACGGACGAAGCCATAACGAAAGACCTGATGGACCAAGACATAACAAAAGTTTTGTCTAACCCGAAGCTGCAAGACATGCTTAAGGACAAAGAACTTCTTGAGCAGCTCTACGAGCTCAACAAAACAATTATATCGCAAAATTCAGAAACAGATGATAGCGACGACAATTACTTTTTGCAAGATGACTCTTCCGGCGAATATGATTTTAATGATTATGAAAGTGAAGAAGACAAGACTCCGCAGAGTAGTTACGATTGGGAGAATTAACAATCTCCTACTTACCAATACAAAATTGAGAAAAAATATTATCTAAAAGATCGTGGTCAATATTTCTTCCTGTAATATTATCCAGAAAATTCACTGCTGTTTTAATATCTTCCGAAATAAATTCCAGTGACAATGCTCCTCTCAATTCTTTATCAACCTTTTCTAATAGTTCAAAACACTTCTTTAAAGCTTCAATATGCCGCAGATTGCTGATCATGACTCCATGCGTGTCTACGGTCTTTTGATGCCATACATTCTCGACAATTTCTGTTTCCAGCGCTTCAATGCCTACGACCTGAGTAGCAGAAACTTTTATTACCTTTGCATTCGCCAATACACCCTTTACTTTTTCAATATCTGCTTTTTGCTCAAGATCACATTTATTAGCAACTACGATCACATTTCGATCGCCTACATTATCAATAATATTAATATCCTCTTTAGAAAGCTCACTATTCAGATCAAGAACAAGCAAAACTATATCTGCACTTTGAAAATGCATCCGGCTTCTCTTTATAGCTTCTTCTTCGATCAGATCCCTTGGAGTAAGGATGCCTGCAGTATCGACCAACTGAAAAGGTATCCCCTTTATATGCACTGATTCTTCAATAGAGTCTCTTGTCGTGCCTGCTATTTCAGAAACTATAGCTCTAGGCTGTTTGAGAAGCACATTTAACAAAGAAGATTTTCCAACATTTGATTTGCCGCACAATGCAATTTTAATGCCTTCTTTCAATATCTTTCCATGGTCGCTTGTCTCCAGCAATTTCTTAACCTTGTCTTTTTCAGCTAGGATCCTGTCTGCAATAACTGACCTGCTCTTTGCATTAATCTCATCTTCGGGGAAGTTAACAATAGCCTCTATCTCTACATAAACATCCATCAGCTTTTCTCTAATCAGATCAAGCTCCAATGACAATTGTCCCTTGAGCTGATGAGTGCTGACTTTAAGAAAAGTCTTTGTCCTTGAATTGATAATATCTAATACAGATTCAGCCTGGGCAAGGTCTATCCTTCCATTAAGAAAAGCCCTTTTTGTGAACTCGCCCGGCTCAGCTAATCGCGCCCCAAGATCAATAGCCAATACAAGAATTGCTTTTACAGACATCATGCCTCCATGACAACTAAGCTCTACAATATCTTCTCTTGTATAGCTCTTTGGCCCCTTCATCACCGTCAACAAAACCTCATCTATGACCTCAGGCTCTGAAGAAGAATTAGCTGCCTTTGCATCAACAACATCCCCATAACAGACAGAATGACTGTTCATTTCAGAAACTTTTTTATTCCCCTTTGATACAAACATTCTATCAGCTATCTCAATTGCATCCTTGCCGCTAAGGCGAACCATGCCTATGGCGCCTGCACCAGCTGCGGTCGAAATAGCCACTATAGTATCTTCCATATCTTTATAATTATACATATTCTTTTTCTTTACCTATTATCATTCTAGCTTCACTAACGACGAATAGCGAACCTGCAATTAATATTATTCCATCATCCTCGACCTTTTCTCTTGCTAAAATTAATGCCTCTTCAACATTTGGCGTAACAAAACTTTCTTGATAAGGGAAAAACGCTTTTAGGTCTTCCTCTGCAATTTCAGAACTTCTCGGATGATCCGCTTTAGTAAAAACAACCTTACTTGCAACCTTGCTTAACTGCCTACAGATCGCAGCCTTGTCTTTGTCCCTAGAAAATCCTAATACAAGAACAACCCTCTTGCCCGGCAATAGCGTTGTAATCGTATCAACCAGCAGAGAGCAAGAAGCTTCGTTGTGCGCGCCATCCAAAATTATCATTGGCTCTTCGTTAAAAACTTCGAACCTGCCTGGCCAAAAACATTTCTGTATTCCTTTGTATATAGCTTCTACACTTATTGCAAACCCAAAATTCTTTAAAGATTGCACAGCACCGATCGCTGCTGCGGCATTATGTGCCTGATGTTTGCCGAGCAAGTTCATTTTTATATCTAAATACTTGTCTTCATTTATTATCACATTAAATATTTGCCGACGTAAATCTTGGCTAACAAGCTCTATTGCGATCTCTCTGCCGACAGCTAAAGGACTGATCGAATGCTCCTTGCTGCGCTTTTCGATCAATTCTAAAACATCTTGTTCCTGCATTGCAACAATAACAGCCTTGGTGCCTTCTTTAATGATCGCTGCTTTCTCTGCGGCAATGGCCTTAACATTGTCACCTAAGATATTTGTATGTTCCAAACTTATAGGCGCAATAACAGCTACCAAAGATTCAACTGCATTGGTCGCATCAAGCCTTCCGCCAAGGCCTGTTTCTAAAACAGCAATGTCAACTTTTCTCTTACGAAAATAAACAAGCGCAACGACTGTAAAGACCTCAAAAACACTTAAACGGTCAATATCCTTTGTCAAACAATACTCTTCTATGATCGGCTTTACTTCCTCAAGAACATCACAAAGCTCTCTTTCACTTAAAACATCAGGAAATAAAGCATCCTGTTTTGCATTAACTCCAGCATCAAGAACTCTGATTCTTTCTAAAAAATTATAAATATGTGGAGAAGTATATAGACCAACAGAAAAACCCGCTTCCTTCAGGATCGAAGCCGTTATCGCACATATCGACCCCTTGCCTTTGGATCCGGCAACATGTATTATCTTGTAATTCTTTTGAGGATCATCAAGAAGTGCGAGAAGATCTTTTACTCTGTCTATCTTAAAGGAATTTGTTTGGACTTTATTAAGATCAAATTCATAATTTATGAACGAATCAAGATATGTCTTTGCTTCAGTATATTGCATCTTTTATCAATCACTAACTGATCAATGTTTAAAATGTCTTACGCCAGTAAGCACCATAGCAATGCTTCTTTTATCTGCTTCCTTAATAACATCATTATCTGCAATCGACCCGCCTGTTTGGATCACGGCTTTAATCCCAGCTTTAGCTGCAATTTCAATATTATCTGTTTTGGGAATGAACGCATCGGATATTAAAACAGAATTCTTCGCTTCCTTTCCTGCCTTGGCAATAGCTACTTTCACGCTTTCAACCCGCGAGGTTTGTCCACATCCTATACCTACAACTTTATTTCCCTTAACAAGGATAACCGCATTAGACTTCACGTTCTTTATAACTTGCCAACCAAAAAGCATTGACTCGACCTGAGCTTTAGTAGGCTTCTTTTTTGTAACAACTTTAAGGTCATCAGAGCTTATCTTCTTTACATCTTTATCCTGAAGCAATAATCCGCCATGAACCTTCTTAAAATCAAAATCGCTGTCTTTCAATTCATTTAAGTTGATCGCAATAAGCCTTAAATTCTTTTTTGTTTTTAACATCTTTAAAGCTTCTTTAGCAAATCCCGGAGCTATCACACATTCCATAAAACCGCTTTTCATTATTAGAACAGCCGTCTCTTCATCAACTTTTCTATTTAAACCAATAATTCCGCCAAAAGCTGATAGAGGGTCACAACCATGAGCATCTTTATATGCTTTTGAAATTTTTTTATCTGATGCAATGCCCGTAGGATTATTGTGTTTAATGATCACTGCTGCTGGCTCTTTAAAATCCTTAACAAATTCAAGGGCTGCATTAAGATCCAATATATTATTGTAGGACAACTCTTTTCCGCCAAGTTGTTTGATGTTAGCTAATCCGCAAGTAACATAAGAACACTTATAAAAAGCTGCAGACTGATGAGGATTCTCTCCATAACGAAGGTCTTGAACTTTTGTATAATTTAGCGACACATCCTTTGGAGTATTAGAAAAGCTTTCCTCTCCTGATAATCTTTTATTTAAGAAAGAAGATATTATGCCGTCGTACTTAGCTGTGTGTTCAAATGCCTCAACAGCTAGCTTGAACAAGAAAAAATCGCTAAGTATCCCGCTATTAATATCCAATTCCTTAAGAACATCGTCATAACGTGAGGGATTGCTGACAACAGCGACACTTTTGAAGTTCTTTGCTGCAGATCTGAGCATTGACGGACCGCCAATATCAATATTCTCTATTGCTTCATCCATCGAAACATTTTTCTTTTTTATAACACTTTCAAAAGGGTAGAGATTAACAACCACCATATCAATTAAACCAATACCATGTTGCTCTACCTGCTCCATGTGCTGCGGCTTTTCGCGAATAGCTAAAAGACCTCCATGTATCTTAGGATGCAATGTTTTTACTCTACCATCTAACATTTCCGGAAATCCTGTATAATCAGAAACCTCTTGAACAGGAATGCCCATGTCTTTTATCTGGCGGGCTGTTCCACCCGTTGAAATGATCTCAACTCCAAAAGTATGCAAACCTCTAACAAAAGCCGGCAAACCTTTCTTATCTGAAACACTAATAAGAACACTTTTTACTTTGATCATAAAATAATCCTCTCAAAAAAATATGGCTTTGGTCTATTCACCTTGTGCCAAGAGCCTTCTTCTCCCTAGCTCAAACACATAAGCTCCTAGCCCAAAACCATCATTTTTTTAAAACAATAATTATCTTTTCTTACCTTTATGTCTTTTCTTTTCAGAAGGCTTTAAATAGAATCTTCTTTCCTTAAGTTCCATCATAAAACCGTCTTTTTGACATGCTTTTTTAAAGATCCTCATAGCTTTTTCAAATTGATGAGAATCATGCACCTTTACTTCGATCATTAAACAATCACCACCTTATCTTTTCAATTTTATTATCAAACTTCGAATGCGGTATTATAATATAGAATCTGTAAATGTAAACAAAAATATTAGAGGCTAGATATTCGGCATAATTTTTCTAAACCATCAATCGAAAAATTAAAGGCCATTCTGCATTATTATCGGGTTAAAAATGATCACTTAGGATCTCTATAGAAGAACTGTTCATTATCATGATTCCTAAAAGTGTATCCTTCGTCGTTTTTACTAATTACATACTCGGGTCCCAGAGGTATCTTTCCTCCCCCACCTGGAACATCAACAACAAAAATTGGAACAGCATATCCGCTTGTATGGCCTCGCAGCTTCTCTATGATATTGATACCAACAGCAACCGGAACACGAAAATGCTTTGACCCCATTATCGGATCACACTGATAAAGATAATACGGCCTCACTCTTATCTTTAAGAGCTCTTGCATCAATTTTTTCATGATAACCGGATCATCATTGATACCTCTAAGCAGCACTGTTTGACTGCCTAAAGGAATACCGCTATCTGCGAGAAGATCACAAGCGAACTTAACTCTTTTAGTTATTTCTTTTGGATGATTAAAATGAATACTAATCCAAACAGGTGAATATTTTTTTAACATTGAAACTAACTCTTCAGTTATCCTTTGAGGCAATGTCACAGGAACTCTCGTACCTATTCTAACGAGCTCAACATGTTCGATGTTTTTTAATCTTTTTATTATACTTTCAAGGATCTGATCACTGAGCAGCAACGGATCGCCTCCCGAAATAAGAACGTCACGTATCTCCTTGTGCGCTTTTATGTATTCAAACGCAGCATCATATGTTTTTAAGTTAAACCCCTTCCCCTTGCTTCCATCGCCCACCATTCTTGACCTTGTGCAATGTCTACAATACATTGCACACATTTCATTAACTAAAAACAAAACTCTATCAGGATAACGATGAACCAATCCATGCACCGGCGAATAAGCTTCTTCTGCGCACGGATCCTGCATTTCATCTTCTGAGATATCTAATTCACTAGCAAGGGGGATTGCTTGGCGCCGAATAGGACAGTTAGGATCATTCGCATCAATAAGGCTTGCGACATAAGGAGGTATTGCCATCGTTAATTTCTCACCAGAGAGGTCGATCCCTTTTTCTTCCGATGATGTTAAATTAACTATTTTTTTGAGAACTTCTTTTGATCTGATTCTTTTAGAATATTGCCACTTCCAATCTTCCCAGTCGAAAGGTGTTACATCTTCAAACAAACTCATAACCTTCTCTTTAGAATTAGCCTTTATACCTTCTTTCTTCTCAGGCTTAAAGGAAGTTGCCTTCAGATCATACCCTGTTGAATTTATAGGAGTCATAAGCAATTCACCAAAAACACTAATTTACCCTAATTGTTCAATCATAATAATCTAGCCATAATCATGCAAGCTTATATCTTTTTAACGCAAAACCTATCACATCATTTATTACTTCATTATAGTTTGAACTATACGTGTTGGGGAAAATATTAAAAACTTCTTCCGTGTCCAAACTAGGCAAAGGATTTATCTCTAGCACAAACGGGCAACCCGTTTCATCAACACGAAAATCAACCCTTCCAAAATCTTTACAGTCAACACAATTATACACTTCAATTGCGATAGCTTTAAGCTTTTCTTTCAAAATTTCAGAAATATCTGCAGGACAAATATATTGCAAGTGATCTGCCGTAAACCTGTTAAAAGTATAGAAGTCTTCTCCCATATCAACCTTTCCCGCAATGCTGATCTGAACTGGCTCCATTGCCTTTGGCTCTTCATTTCCTAGAACAGCGACGGTAAATTCAGTTCCACCTATAAACTCCTCAACCAAGGCCGGCTGATCATATTGATCATTGATAAGTTCAACCTGCCTCTTTAATCCTGCAAGATCAACAACCCTGGACGAAGATGTTATTCCTTTGGAAGAACCTTCATGCCGTGTTTTGACTATCAATGGAAAACCGATAACATTAAGCGCTTCCAGGTCATCACCTTTTCTTGCCTCAAAAAACCTCGGAGTGCGTATCCCCTCACTTTGAAACAATTTTTTGGCGATCACCTTATCTAAGGTAATACCTAAAGTTAACCCATCCGATCCGACATAAGGCACTTTCTTTGCCTCAAGCAAAACAGGCACCTGAGATTCTCGATTTCTACCAGTCCTTCCTTCGCAAATATTAAAAACAATGTCTACGCCTAAATTATCAACACTTCTTATCAGGCTTTCAAAATTGCCAATTATTTTTACTGTATGACCTCCGCTTATTATAGCATTAATAATACTTTGAATAGTTGCAGGCTTATCAAACTCCGCATTTATATCTGCCGGATCACCTTCTTGTATCTCCCAATCTTCTTTGACATCATATGTTAGTCCGATGATCATGAATTAACTCCTCAAAAATAAAAAAAGGGTTTTTGGCTAATTAAAGCGCTTTGCCTGGAAAGAAAATCGTAAAACCAACCATAATAAGTGTAAGCGTAATAATAATAACGACTGTGATCCAAGTAACAATGTTCAAACCTTTGCTATTAACGAACTCGCCCATTATGTCCTTGTTGTTTATTAACCTAAGCATATAGATAAGAATGAACGGAAGCAAAACACCATTGCCCACCTGGGAAAAATACATGACTTTAAAAAGAGGAAAATTTGGCAGTAGAACTACTCCCGCACCAACAACTATCATAGCAGCATATAACCAGAAAAATTGAGGGGCCTCTTCGAATCGCTTATCAACACCAGCATCCCAACCTAACCCTTCGCAAATGCTATAAGCAGTTGAAAGAGGCAAAACTGATGCAGCAAATATGGACGCATTAAACAATCCAAAAGCAAAAAGCAAAGAAGCATAATTCCCTGCAAGAGGCCTTAAAGCTAAAGCAGCATCTTGCGCAGATTCAATAGTAATACCCGACTGAAACATAGTTGCCGCACAGGCAACAACAATAAAAAAAGCAATAATAGGCGCAATGATACACCCAGCTATAACATCTATCCTTAAATGTCGATACTCTTCAATGGTTACACCTTTCTCAACGATCGATGACTGAAGATAAAACTGCATCCAAGGAGCAATTGTCGTACCAACCAAACCAACAAGCATAACCGTGTAATCAAGATTCCAATTAAAGCTCGGAGATATCGTCTGCCTAAAAACATCATTCCAATCCGGCTTTGCCATAAATCCTGAAACTATGTATGCGACATAGAACAAACACGCAAATAAGAATATCTTTTCTACAGATTTATACGTTCCCTTAACAACGAGCATCCAAACAAAAAAAGCTGAAAGTGGAACTGAAATAAATTTACTTATGTGAAAGATCTCCAAACTAACCGCTATACCCGCAAACTCTGCCATAGCATTAGACAAGTTCACAAAAAACAAAGTAAACATCAAATAGAACGTAACCTTTACTCCATAATTCTCTCTAATAAGGTCCGCTAAACCCTTGCCTGTAGCAACAGCCATCCTTGCACACATCTCCTGGACAATAACCAAAGCAATAGTAATGGGTATCAATGACCAAAGTAAAGTATATCCAAAGTGCGCACCCGCCATTGAGTATGTAGCAATACCGCCAGCATCATTATCAACATTTGCAGTAATGATCCCTGGACCCATAACAGCCAGGAACAACAATATATGTCGTGCTGCTTTAGAATTCCTGATTTTTTCAAAGAATTTCTTCATTAGCAAAATATCCTTAATAACTGCTAAAAACTTGCCATGCTTAAATTTGATCCTTATATTTTTTCCAGGTCAATGTGATCAATTCTTCCATAACGTCATCACTTGTGATAACGCCCTGCAATATACCTTCTTCATCCAAAACAGGTATTGAAGAAAACTTATATTTTTCCAACAACAAAGCAACCTCTTCCATGCCATCATCCAATCTGACAAAAACATCACTTGGATAACACGCATCTATTAACAGCTTTGAAGGATCTTTATTAATAAACTGCCTCAAGGATGTAATACCCTTTAATGCATGCTTTTCATCAACTATATATATATGAAATAAATTTACAGGATGATCAACGTTGTCTTTTATTTTCTGTATAGCATCTTGCACAAGAGCATCTGCCCCAAGATACAAATATTCTGTTGTCATTAAACCACCCGCAGTATCCTGGGCATAACCCAGAAGCATGCGTAGCTTCTTTGAAGTTTTTGAATGCATAAAACGCATCAATTGCTTGGTCTTTTCCTTTGGTAAATTATGCAGCAAATCAGTAGCCTCATCAGCAGGGATGTTTTCAAGCAAGTCACCTGCTTCCCTGTCCCCTAACTGATCAATAAGCTCTTCTTTTTCTTGAATTGCCATATCTGTAAAAACTTTTCTCTGAAGATCAACGCTGAATGTCTTAAACAAGGATAACTTGTCAAAGATATCTAGATCTTCCATAATATCGGCGAGCTCTGCTGCAGGTATCTTGGCTAATCTATTGCGAACGGTATCCGAACGAATAACATTTTTTGATCTTCCTAATGTAAGGACGTGTGTATTTTTCCAGGAGATCAACTCTTCGTGTTTAAGGTATTTTGCATGTGGCACAAAAAGCTTAACAATAAAATCAACAAGCCACGTCCATTCAAGCCTTCTTATCAGTCCTCGCAAACCAACATCAACGTGTGCCAAGTAAAGCTGTCTATCAACCATCAATAAATGAACATCATTAACGCGAACTACTTTCTGATCATTCATGTCAACTATCTGCTGATCAAGAATATCAAAACATAAAGAAAACTCCGGCCTTATACGATCTTTCCTGTACTCAACCTTAGAACTATCAATATTCAGTTTTATTCTATATCCAACCTTCTTAATGCTATTTAAGTAGATCTTTGCATATTGCTTCTTAAAGACCCCTTTTTGAACAATAAAATATTCTGCCATAGGAAAAACCGCTTCATTCAAGCGCATTGAAATATCGCAGACTTTCCCCACATATTGTTTATTATCAAAATAAACCTTTTTACCTAAAAGCTCAGACAAATATGTAAATAGTTTCATAACAAAAACCTTCAACCAGGGAATTAACTTGCAAAGTTAATTCCCAATAAGGCGTTGCCGCGCCAAATAGTGCAAATAAATTATCTACTTTTTAGAACACCCTCTTTAGGGCAATATTTTTCTATTGAACAAATAGAGCATAATGGGGAAATTGGCTTGCAGATATTTTGTCCCCAGACAACTAGTAGAGCATTATACTCAATCCAATGCTTTTTATCCAACTTTTTTCTTAAGACTTGCTCCGTATCATTTGGGGAACCTGTTCTTACATATCCAAAACGGTTAGATATCCTATGGACATGCGTATCGACACATATGCCTAATTTTTTGTATCCTTCTGTTAAAACTAAGTTTGCAGTCTTTCGTCCAACACCCTTCAACGTGAGGAGCTCGTCAATATTGTCAGGCACTTCGCCATTAAAATTTTCAATGATAGTTCTGCTAACACCTTTAATGCCGACTGCTTTGCGCTTATAAAAACCAACCGGAAATATGGTTTTTTCAATTAATTTTGTATCCAATGCTAGCAGCTCTTTGGGGGTTTTCGCCAACTTAAACAATCTTTCTGATGCTGGAAGTGTAACTTCATCTTTTGTTCGCAAGCTTAAAAGACATGATATCAAAACTAAAAACGGGCTGTTCCACTTCTTGCCTACCATTGTTACAGATGGCTCATCAAAACATTTTATTTGGTCTTTGATGATAGAAATTACATTACTAATATTCTTATTGTTTATAGACATGTTCTTATTAGTATCTCTTTTGGTATCCCAATATCAACAATAACTACTTTACCGGTAAATTTCCTTCCTTGCCCACAAAAGAAACCTTTCTTTGGCAAACTGAATGTAATTGTCTTATCAGCCTTAATACATATCCCGTAAACAGTGCCATTTGTTCCGTCTAACCCAGTTGGGATATCAATAGAAACAACTTTCTTCGAGAATTTATTTATTACTTCTACAGCATCAAAAAACGTACCTTTAAGTTCCCTGTTTAATCCTACACCAAATATCGCATCAACAACAACATCAGCTTTCTTAATATCATCTATCATTCGCTCAACTACATTCTTAAATTCTTTTATCGGAATCTTTAATTTCTTAACGATCTCGTAGTTGATCTTTGCATCATTTTTAAGATTACTTGCTCTTCCCAACATAAACACCTTCACATCCACATTCATCTCATTAAGATGCCTAGCGACAACAAAACCATCTCCCGCATTATTCCCTGATCCACAAATAATAATAGCTTTTGCCTTTTTATTTTTTGGAAGCATTCGTTTAACTTCTTGAGAAACCGCTCTTCCTGCATTTTCCATCAAGACAACTGACGCAATGCCATACTTGTTAATAGCAATATCATCAATCTTCTGGATCTGCTTTACTGTTACAGCGCCTTTACTCATTCACTTTCTCCTCTTTATCGTCTGATAATTGATCTAAGCCGATAAAATATTTATCACTGATCAATAATCCTAAATTCTTTGCCTGCTGCGCAGACTTAAGGGCCTCCTCTTTTTGCCCTAGAGATGAACATATAAGAGATTTTATAAAATATGCTGATGCAAGTTTTTCATCAAGATCTATAGCCCTATCAATATCTTTCAAGGCAAGTTCATATTGTTTTGTTTCCCAATAAACAGCAGCCCTATTATGATAAGCATTAACAGTATCAGGCTCCAACGCCAAAACTTTTGAATAATCATTAATGGCTCGATCATATTGCTTGATCTTAACATATAGCTCGCCTCTGCTATAGTACGCCTGCAAATATTTCGGGTTTAAACTTAACGTCTTATTAAAATCTTTTAACGCTAATTCATATAATCCTTTTGCATGATATGCCATTGCCCTATTATTATAAGCCTGATAGAAATTCTTGCGCATGGCTATTGCCTTTGAATAATCTTTAACCGCGAGATCAGGATCCGCTAATTGGTAATAAGTCGCTCCCCTGCCGTTATAGCTTTCTGCCGAGTTAGGGTCGATCGCTATCGCCATATTATAATCCGCAAGCGCAAGATCAAATCGCTTTTCTTTCGCACGATAATTTGCGCGATTATTATAAACCCTTGAATTTGAAGGATCCATCTCGATCGATTTATTATAATTCTCGACCATTAAGCCTTTTTGCTTGATATTTTTATAAAGCAAGCCAAGATTATTATAGACTTCTGCATTATTAGGGTTAAGCGCCAGCGATGTATTAAAATCCTTTAAGGCCAGGTCATCCCTCCCTATTTTTTGTAGCAAGACCCCTCTATTGCCATAAGTTAAACTGAAGAAAGGATTAATTGCTATTGCTTTATTGTAATCTTCCATAGCCAGATCATATCTTCCCTTTAGCCTATGAAAAACACCTCTATTGTTATAAGCCTTATATGAGTCTGGGTCCATTTTCAATGCCTTGTTCAAATAAATAATTGCCGGCTCAAAATTCTCCTGATTCAAATATGCTTTAGCCAGATTAATTAATGGCCTTAATTTATTCGGTGATTTTTTAACAACATCTTCCCACAACGATATTTCATCTTTCCAGATACTGTTCCTTAAATATGTCAAACAAGAAAACACCAATGCCACAATGCAAACACTTATTACGAACTTCTTAAATGGTTTTATTGCTTTAAACAATATTGCAATGCCACACATTATAAAACCCACTGACAGCAAATAAAGTTTATGTTCAAAAATAAGATTGCTTCTCGGAACAAAGTTCGCCGAAAAACTTAGCATAAAAAGAAATATACCATAAGAAGCAAGCAGGTCTTTCTTTCTTAAATACAATCCCAAAATAAACGATCCAATAAAGATCAACAATGAGATCACAGCTGGCCACTCTAAAATACTTTTTGAGAGCATAAAATCGTGATCAAGGTTTTGGCCAAACGGCATGACCATCAACCTTAAAAAAACCGCAAAAACCCTAAACTGAGATATCAAGTAACTCCCAAAGGTAATTACATCTCCATCGTGAGACTGGGACATCTTTTCCCCGAACATCAAACCAGCAAAATTAAACTGAAACAATTTCGGGATTATCAGTAAGGCCCCTAATATCACAAGCCCAAATACGATCTGTTTACCATTCTCCTCTTTAAAATCCTCAAAGAACCCTCTCTTTCGCGAGAATAGAAAATATTCTGTTAAGATGATCGCAAGCGGCAGGGTCACTGCTATCTCTTTTGTGAACATTGCAAGAATTGCACTTACGCCGGACCCGAATAAATTCAAACACATAACTTTAGAAACTGTTCTTTCTAACCTGCCCCGTATATAAAAGCAAAGCGACATTATATAAAAAAGCGTTGCCAGCGAAGAAAATCTCTGGGAAATATAAGTAACTGCTTGTGTCTGCACAGGATGAACAACAAAGATCAGCGCCGCTAGAAAACTAACGATATCTTTATATCTTGCAATTGGCTCATCTTTCAGTTTTGGCGTATTGATTACCAGGCGCATGAACCACCAAAACAAAAACCCTGAACAAATGTGAATGAAAATATTTACAGCATGATACCCGGCAACATTTAATTTATGAAAATGATAATTTAAGGCAAAAGTATAAAAAGCCACAAAACGTGAAGGCTGCGAAAGAACTCCCTTCCAAATAGGCATTAAGTTGCCAAGCTCGCGTATTGAAAGATTGTTTACTATAAAAAAAGTATCATCAAATTGAAAACTACTTGTAAGGGTATTTGAATAAACAAGCAATGCTGCAACAATTAGGATTATGCTGAGAATTTTTCTTGAAGAAAATAAGTTAAGGTAGGGTGTATGTCTTTGTTCATTCATTTAGGGTCATTTTATTGTGATGTACAATTTATGTTCGCTAATGTTAGCTGAAGTTAAAATTTTTAACCTTGAATACTTAACCTAAGCCTACCTCAACCAACATTAGCGAACATCAGCAAACCTTTAAATACTCGACGGATCGTGACCAATTTCCTGTAGCAGGTAATTATCATCACGCCAATCTTTATGCACCTTTACAAAAAAATTAAGAAATATTTTTGTCTCAAGAAGCTCCTCAAGTTCCATTCTTGCAGATGTTCCTATTTTCTTTAAAACCTGGCCGTCTTTGCCTATAACTATTTCTTTTTGAGAATTTCTCTCAACCAGGATCAAAACCTTTACTTCAGTAGTTTTCTTTTTCTTTAAAGGCTTGATCTCTTCTATGACAACACCTATGGAGTGGGGGATCTCGTTCTTCATGTTCCTAAAGAACTTTTCTCTTATAATATCCGCAACCGCCATTTTTATAGGCACATCACAAATAATATCTGTCGGATATAGCGCAGGCCCTTCGGGCAAATATTCAAAGATAACATCCATCAACGCATCCAGGTTAATTCCCTTTTTTCCCGACATAGGCATGAGAGTGAAATTCTTCATTGTAGTGATTGACTCGCCCTTAACTTCTTCCCAGAACTTGATATAATCGTCAATATTCGCTTTTTTCTGATCTATTTTATTCAAGCCAAGAATAACCGGCTTCTTTAGTGTTTTGACTTTTTCAGCAATAATGCTCTCCTCTTCACCGATCTGACGGGTGGAATCAATAAGGTAAATAACACAATCCACCTGTTTTAAGGTTGAAGAAGATGCTTTGTTCATGAACTTATCCAGCTTGTCCTTTTCTTCATGAATTCCAGGCGTATCAATAAAGATTATCTGACCCCTATCTTCATTATAAACACCTCTTACTTGATTGCGTGTTGTTTGAGGGATCCGCGAAACTATCGCGATCTTCTCTTCTAATATCCTGTTAAGCAAAGTTGATTTACCAACATTAGGCCTTCCAACAATAGAAACCATCCCGCATTTAAAATTTTTGTTCAAGTTATTATCCATTTTTACTCCGTCTATATTTAATTGCAACGATCACAACAAGCGTGAATAAGCAAACATTAGAAATATTGAATGTCCTAAAGACCATATCATCAGACGTAAATCCCGAAGGGGCCATTAGTATTATACATACCCATACTCCGACCGCCCATAAAAGACTGATATCCTCAGATGATCTTCTTTTTATTATTCGAATGATCAAAGGAATGTTGAACAACGGCATTACAATTGCGGCCACCATTCCTATTTTATCTATGTAACTCATGCTACTCCTTTATTATATTATGGCGCGATAAACTTAATGTAACTATTCATTCTTTTATTAACATCAGCCATGTCCAGAGCCGCGGTTTTTGCAAGACCATAGCCTTCGACATTAAATGATGACAATACCGTTGCGTAAACACATGCTTGTCTTAGGGTCTTTTCATTTATCTTTTTCATCTTTGTTAGATACCCCATCAATCCGCCTGCAAATGTGTCGCCTGCTCCGGTTGGATCAATTACTTTTTCAACCGGAAATGCGCCAAAAGAGAACATAAAATTATCGCAATAGAACAACACTCCATGCTCGCCTTTCTTCACAACAACCAGCTTAGGGCCAATTTTTCTTAAAGCTTTTGCCGCTTTAATAAGATTTGTTTCTCCAGTTATCGCCTTTGCCTCGGCATCATTTGCTATAAAAAGATCGCATTTTTTCATCAGTTTAATAACGTCTGGCTTCATGATATTGATCCAAAGATTCATAGTGTCCATACCAACAAACTTTGGATTCTTCATCAACTTAAGGAAAGCCATCTGAACATCCGGGCCAATATTTGCAAGGAACACATTAGAAATGCTGCTTTGCTCTGCAGTAATTTGAGGCTTGTAACCAACTAAAACACCCAATTCCGTCTTCAATGTTATGGCTGAGTTCAGGTCTTCCGGTTTATACTCGCCATCCCAGGCAAATGTCTTTTCGCCAGCTTCAATAACAGAAGAAAGATCAATCCCTTTATTTTTCAGGAAATTGTAATGTTTCTTAGGAAAATCTTTTCCAATAGCACTAACCAAATGAACCTTAGTAAAAAGACCGGCGCTCATGGAAAAATGGCTCGCAGAACCGCCAAGCAGGCTTCTTTTCCACCCTTGTGCTGTCTTAATATTATCAATTGCTACTGTTCCTACTGAAATCAAACTCATGCTGTTCTCCTTCTTTGAAAACTTTCTTATTTAAACTTTGCTCTAGATAATAGATTAATTATCAAACAAAATCTAGTAATTATTTTTAGTATTGTATATCAACACCATAATCTTCAGGCACATACAGAATCTAAACCAATTCCTAGATTTGATAAATAATATTGCACACCCCAAGTTAGTTTGTTATAATGCGAACCTTGTAACGGACAATAAGCAAAACGTTACTTATTTCATATACCATTCTAATTTTTATTATTTAGCCTTTAAGGGAGGTAGTTCATGTCAGAAGCAAAAAAGAAGCCGGTCCTTCACGAAACAGCCCCTGAAGACCGCATTCCTATTCTTCAAAAATTTGCATATAGCATGGGATCAATGGCCAATGATAGTCAAGCGGCATGGATCGGCCAAATGGTCGCAATTTTAATTCTAGGCTTAGGTATAAGCCCCGCTTTAGTTGGTCTAATAGGATTTGTTCCTCGTGTTTTTGATGGCATTTTAGATCCCATTATTGGTTTTAGCTCAGATAATACACGCACAAAATACGGTAGGCGCAAACCATTTATTTTTTTAGGAGCGATTGCTGCAGGAATTTGTTACATGCTCATGTTCCAACTTCATCCAGAAAATGGAAATACATTTAATGGCTGGTATTTTTTAATATTACAAGTCATTTTTTTTGGTGCGTTTACTTGCTTTTCCATTCCCTGGCTCGCCTTGGGTTATGAATTGACACCTGATTATCATGAACGAACATCCTTACAAGGTTGGAGCAGGATTATGGCCCAAATACCTTGGCTCATTGCTCCTTGGTGCTGGGCTATTTTGTACAATAAAAATTGGTTTCCCAATCCTGAAACGGGTGACGCAGATCCCGTTCTCGGAGCACGAAAAATCTCAATTATTATCGGACTTATCATAATAGCCGGTGGTGTCCTTCCAGCTATTTTTAACAAAGAACATTTCGCTAATCTGCCAAAACCAAAAAAAATAACAGGCAATTTTATTAACAACATAAAAGCACACAATGCAAATTTCCTTACAAAACTCTTTGCTATTTGTAGTGTTCTTGCACTTTTCTTTTCCTTTTATGTTAGTAAGGCAGATTTTCCTTGGTTTTCTTTACCCGTAAGGATAATAGCTATTCTTTTAGGTGGTGCTTTGTTTTCTGGAATTTTCCTCTTACTCTATGCCCACCCTGTACTGAAAAAATTGTTTAATAATATTGCCCTGACGTTCAAAATAAAACTCTTTGTTAAAATTTGTTCTGTCACATTCTTGATCTTTAATGGTTTTATGCTCAGTT
>JAHJCZ010000011.1 GCA_018812705.1 Candidatus Omnitrophota bacterium | reverse complement strand
TTATATATATAGTTATAAACCATTGATAATGAGGGTCTTGCTGCGGGTTTTTAAGCCTTTTTTGATCAGAATATCACATTTTTTAACTCCAAAATGATCTGCCAAAACCTCTATTAGAGCTTTATTAGCTTTACCATCAACTGCTGGTGCAGTCAAATACACCTTAACAATATCATTTTCTTGCTTTATTTGATTTTTTTTAGCTTGTGGAATAACTTTAATATCTATTATCATAAAAAACTCGGTTTAACATCGCGCATCCTTTTACTGCTGCGCAAGTAATGATGGATTTTCCTATAAAAATAAATAACTAAGGTAATATCATATCCAAATGATTATCCTTTAACCACTTTATTTCTCTTTTATAACGCGGAAGTATTTTTTCCACTTTTTTCCAAAAACGTTTTGAATGATTAGGAACTATCAAATGACACAATTCGTGAACAACAATATAATCAACAACCGATATAGGTGATAGAATTATCTGCCAATTTAATGCGATCGCCTGAGTATGATAAGCACAATTACCCCAAATCCTTTTTAGAGTCCTTACTGTTATTTTTGCTGGTGCAGTTCCAAGTATTCTTGAATAATTAAAAATCCTTCCACCTAATATTTCTTTAGCTTGCGATTTATACCACGTCACAAAAGCTTTCTTAATGACATCTTGCTCATCGCTCTTTTCAACACTTACTGGTAGTTTAACATGCCACATCAAACCATTAAAATCAACATTAACTCTTTTACTGTCTTTTCTCTCAATTCTAATTTTATACTTTCTTCCCAAGAATAAAAATTCTTGTCCATCTGCAAATTTCTTTGAATCCAGATAATCTCTATTAATCTTAGCCTCATTGACCCTTTTAAGTATCCAATCTGCCTTTTGCTTAACAAAATCTAAAACAACATCTTTTTTTACAAAGAACGGACAATAAACACTAACTACACCTTTAGCATCAACAGATATCGCAATTGATCTTCGCGCACTAGATCTTGTCAGCAAATAAATAAACTCTCCACTTTTTGTTTGCAGAGAGCATGTTTGTTTTTCTATTCTTTTCATAATAAATGGGGTCAAACCTCGATTTGATAACAGCTTGCTAACATTTAGTTAACTATATTCAAATCGAGGTCTGACCCCAGAGTTCTACTTAAAATTCTCAACTTTGATCTCAACCTGCGCACCAGCATTCATAACAGCCGAATTATAGCTTTCAATATCAACTTTTACAACCTCGCCATTCTTAATAAAATAACCATTATTCCCTAACAAAACTCTCACTCTATCCATTTCCCTTAATGCTTGAGTCCTGACAAGTTTTGCTTCAATTTTAAAATCTTTTATTTTTGATTTAACAAGATTCATATTATCATGATACAATTGCAATAATACCTTTCCTTCGCCTATATTCTTTATATTACCCTCATAATACTTAAGGTTTGAATCTAACAAAGCTATTTCCCCTTTTAGATCAATGCTCTTATCTTCTAGAACTTTAATTTGCGCTACAAGCTCTGCTCTGACTGCAGCTAGCTCTTTTTCCTTTAAAGCAGTTAAATTACTAATTTCTGTTTGCATTTTATTCGCCATGTCATTTCTAGCATCAGCTAACATTGTCTCTGTCTGTACAAGAATAGCCTTTGTCATCTCTAAATCGGCTGTAACATCTTTGAACATGATGCTAGATGCGTTCAATTCCTGGGTTGCTTCCAATAATCTTAATTCACTGTCACGATAAAGACTTGCATAATTTTGAGTAAGAGTTGCCTGTTTACTTGATACTGCAAACATTTTAATATTAGCTAAGCTCATTTTATTGTATGTCTCAACTCCGACAGAAACAGTATACGCAGTTAATCCAATGATCGCTAAGGCCAATATTAAACTTATAAAGTTAGTTATCGTATTGATCTTATCAAGTTGACTAATTTTTTCTTTTATTTTATTTTTAAGATTTAACAAGATCTTTTGGGTAGGTTCAATGAATTCAATTCCACACAAATATTTTCGTTTTGAAAATCCTTTTTTCTTTGACCATACTAATTGACCTTTTTTAGGGATAAAAGAATCCTCTTCCGTAGAAGTATCAATCGCAAAAAAACTTCTGTCTGTTGGTGCTAGGTCAGAATCGATCTCAAGCAACATGCCTGATGAACTAATATTGCGCACATAACCCTTACCATTTGCACCCTTTTCATCGATAAACCATGAGATCTTTTTTCTAGCATTAACCCTAAAGTCAAATCTGGAATCATTAAACGACATGCTTGAATTAGCTGATAAAATAAGACACCTCCCAATAAAACAATATTATTTTTTTAAAAATATTCACAGGAGATAATATTAGATATTTAAAACTATTTATTTAAGCAGAGATATAAGATACTGCTCTCTATTGCTTTTCATTCAGTATATAATGTATTTTTTGTGAAAACAAGTTTATTTCAGCAAATTTTCATATATTTTATGAAATCCAGATTACTGGAAAATCATATCTAAAATATTATCAATAATGATGGCTTCGGATGGCTTTTCTGGTTTTTTATCTTGCTCTTGAGGATCCTCACTCTTTTTCAAGTCACTATTATCGATGTTTTGATCTGACTGCTTTTGTTGATCTATCTGATCCTCATCTATGCCAAGAGCATTAAAAATAACTTTTCTCAACTCACTTTTACCTTTTTCCTTGAACAATATCTTGCCAATTGCTTCAATATCCGGATATGTAATAAATCGGTCAACTTTACCTTCATATGTTTTCATCGGAATGCGAATTCTTTCTTTATCGCTCAAAAGAGCTAATTCACTAACAGTTTGCATCATAATCCGAGATAAATCCTCTTTAAAATATAGATCACTTCTAAAATTAAGATCACCTTCAAAATTACATTTAGCACCAGCCAATATAACAAGATCTCTTGTGCCCACATTCGTATTTCTTGCAGTTGCAATACCTTCTTGAATTATTATATCGACCTTTACTTCTTCAAAATCAGTATCTTTAGCTTTTAACTTTTCTTTATCTTCTTCAGATAGATTCGCTTCGATTTTTTTTGCTAAATTAGGAATAATTGATATTTTTTCCAAGATCAATCTCAGCAAATTAACATCAAGTATCTTACCCTTATCTATGTTCAAATGACCTTGGCCATAAAAATTGTTTTTTACTTTTTCAATATCAAACCCTTGTCCACTGCCCTTAAAATTCCCGAACATTCTTCCTTGAGTCTTAATTCCTGAAACGTATTTTCCTATGACTTCACTTACATTAACATCCTCCACACTAAGATCTACTGAGTACTCTTGTTTGTTTACATAATCATCAATATCAGCTTTGATATTTACGGATCCTGATGCAAAATACATAAATAACTGATCAATTTTAATATTCTTCTCGGTTACATTAAATTGCATATCAATATTATCAATCGGATACTCTATAACACTTAAACTGGCTTTCCCGTCGACAATTTCTCCTGAAAGGTCTAGCTTTTCTAACCCATTTTTGCCTATCTCTGAATTTTTTAAATTTAACATAAAAAACCCGTAAATACTTTTATCCAGCCCGATATCCTCAATTGCAGGAAAAACTTTTTTTAATTCTTTAACAGAAATTTTTGACAAGTTCGTTTTAAGATTAAGATCACTTAAACTAACTTTACTGTTTGAATTATCTATTAAAGCGCTTCCCTGCAAATTAATATTCTGTTCAGCACTAATTAAAGACAATCCTAGCTCATAATCAAATTTTTTATTAAAAGCAAATTCCTTTGTTTTAAAAGTAATATCATTTATATTTAGCTCAAAATAAGGTTTAACACTTTCATCCCTATAAAAGATTTTTCCATTTTTTATATTCATAACTTCAACCATAACTGCTGAAATAATCTTATCATTGGCACTTGATTTATTATTAACTTCATTATCCGCTTTTATAGAATCAACTTTCTTAGTACTATTTTGATCTTTTTGCTTACTTTCACCTTCCCTATTAATTGTTTTAATTATTTCAATAGTTGGATTATTTAACCCGATTTCAGTGATAACTATTTTTTTATCTTCCAAATAATCTTTAACACTTATTGTGAGAATAATTTCTCCAATCTTTAACTCATTACGCATTTGGGTATCAATATATCCGGACATTTTCATGTTCTGCATTTTCAACAAAACCCCATCAGAGATGGAAATGTCCAAAGAAATACCTTCAATATTAACTGATTGATTCGTAGCTTTAGATAATTCGTGCTCTATTTTTGATTTATATTTATAAATATCAAATGTCTTAATAAAATAAAACAGCACAATGATTACAATTATCATTATTACTGCAATAGTTTTTAGTATATTCTTAATCATTTTATTACCTTAAAGTAAAAAAGGAACATGTCCTATCAAACAATTATCAATATATTTTATTGTTTTATAGGTGCATGCTCCCTTAATTTTATTCTAAATAAATATTCCTCAAAACACTTACTTTTTGATCTCTATTGAATCAAGAGCATTTCTAATAAGTTCCTCTCTAGTTTTCTTTAGCTCTGCTTCAATAACCTGATCTTCGTCAATAAAAACAGCTTGGCCTTCTGCGAAACCACTTTCAGAGTTCACCTTCTCTGATCGCAATCTTTGGGTTTCTTCGCTTTCGATCCTGATTTTAGCAATCTTTTTCAAATATTCATTAGAATCTTTATAATCAGGTTTTAGGTTGTCTATCTCTTTAAATAAACTTTTAGAATCTGCATATTTCTTTTCTTTA
>JAHJCZ010000131.1 GCA_018812705.1 Candidatus Omnitrophota bacterium | reverse complement strand
TAATATTCAAATTATATAAAATCGTTTAAATTTTAGCCTGGATTTTTATTAGAAAAATTAATTCAGGATCACAAAATGAAGGGTTTAATTTGTTTGTTGTTATATTGTGCCATCTTCAGCATAAAGCCTTCTTGGGTAATGTTTTATCCCACCTTTCATTCCTATTAAATAGTCTAACAGAAGATTGAACATTGATTTTATTTTTACCCAAAAAGTATTGTTTTGAAGGCTTTATATAATGATTCAATAGAAACATAAGACATTGCTGTATAACATCTTATGGATTTAGCTTTGTAAAAGCTCATGTTTTTTTGTAATTTTATTTGACCGCGAAATTTTTCTTTGATATATTATGTGGGCTTATCAAACCTTCCGACCTGAATTTTGTTAGAGTATACCGACAACTAAAATTTGGGTTTAAAAAGAAATTCTTTCTGTTTTAGAGGAATGTAATATTTCGAACTACATGTATAATTTTCAAAAAAGGAGTTAAATATGATTGAACGCTACACAATGTATAAAATGGGCGATGTTTGGTCTGAAAAACACAAGATGGAGATTATGCTTAAGATTGAAATCCTTGCGTGTGAAGCTATGTGTAAGTTGGGACATATTCCTAAAAAATCACTTGAAAAAATCAAAAAGAATGCAAAATTTGATATTGAAGAAGTAAAAAGGCTTGAAGAAAAAACGAAGCACGATATAGTTGCTTTTATAAATAATGTTGGGTCATATATTGGGCCTGAAGCTAGATATTTGCACATGGGTTTAACATCTTCTGATCTTCTTGATACTGCATTGTCAGCTCAGCTTGTTGAAGCAGCTGATATCATAATTGCTGATGTCAAGAAACTACTAACAGCTTTAAAGCAGAGGGCGAAAAAGCATAAGGATACTCCTTGTATTGCTAGAACTCATGGTGTTCATGCTGAGCCTACTACTTTTGGTTTAAAAGTAGCAGTTTGGTACGACGAGATGAAACGGAATTTGGATAGAATGGAGCAAGCAAGGGAGATGATCAGGTTTGGCAAGTTATCTGGAGCTGTCGGTACTTATGCTAACATTGATCCTTATGTTGAAGAATATGTTTGTGAAAAGCTTGAACTCAAACCAGCGAACATTGCAACACAGATCATTCAGAGAGATCACCACTGCCAATTTGTTACAACCTTAGCTTTAGTTGGATGTACGCTTAATAAGATCGCGACTGAAATTCGTTTGTTGCAAAAGACGGAAGTCCTAGAAGTTGAGGAGCCTTTCTTTAAGGGTCAGATCGGATCTTCAGCTATGCCTCATAAAAGAAATCCTATTACCTGTGAAAGAATATCTGGTATGTCAAGACTGCTCAGAGCAAATGCTCAAGCAGCTTTTGAAAATATTAGTTTATGGCATGAAAGAGATATCAGCCATTCATCAGTTGAGCGTGTTATTTTACCTGATAGCGCGATTGCTTTAGATTACATGCTTCAAAAACTGACCCCAATTATTGATGGGTTATTAGTTTATCCAAAGAACATGATATCAAGTTTAACAAAAACTAATGGCCTGATCTATTCACAAAGAGTATTGCTTGAGTTGATGAAAAAAGGCTTAACTCGTGAAGCTGCTTATGAAATAATTCAGCGCTGTGCTATGCAGGTTTGGAATGAAACATCTAGCTTTAAGGACATTCTGTGTAGAGATAGGAAAGTAAGAAAATATCTTAAAGCAGGTGAGATCGATGCATGTTTTGATATAAAATACTACACTCGTCATGTTGACATGATCTTTAAAAGAGTGGGGTTAAAATAATGGAAAAAAGAGACAAGATCTATGAAGGTAAAGCAAAGATTCTTTATAAAACGGATGATCCAGATAAGTTGATCCAGTATTTTAAAGATGATGCTACAGCTTTTAATGCAGCAAAAAAAGGAACAGTTGTAGACAAAGGAGTAATGAACAACAAGATATCAACGAAAATCTTTGAGTTTCTTGAAAGTGAAGGAATTGTAACTCACTACGAGAAAATGCTTAGCGATAGAGAGATGCTTATTAAAAAAGTATCTATTGTCCCTGTTGAAGTTGTTGTTAGAAACAAAGCTGCTGGTTCTCTTTGTAGAAATCTTGGTGTTGAAGAAGGGAAAAAGCTTCCAATTTCTGTTTTAGAGTTCTGTTACAAAAGAGATGACCTTAATGATCCTTTGATGAATGAGTGTCATATAATAGCTCTTGAATTAGCTACTCAAGAAGAACTTGATAAGATAAAAGAAATAGCTTTGAAGATCAATGCCCTGATGAGTAAATTCTTTGCAAATCTAAATCTAGAACTTATTGATTTTAAATTAGAGTTTGGCAGGTTCAAAGGAGGCATTATCCTCGCTGATGAAATATCTCCAGATACTTGTAGGCTTTGGGAAATCGGCACAGGTAAAAGGCTAGATAAAGACCGCTTTAGACATGACCTTGGTAATGTTGAAGAGGCATATCAAGAAGTTTTGAGCAGAGTTAGTAAATAAACACTTTTTATAACAAGACAATCAAAGCTAAAGATCTTAAGGATACGTCTTTATTCCCGTCGACTGAAGAGGCCTTCCCTCTAAAATTAAGGACGCTTGACTTTAAGACGTTTGATCTTTAGCCGTTGATTTTAAATTTAATCAAATATATGAACTGGCGAATAGAAATAAGACATAAAAAAGGGGTTTTTGATTCTTTAGGAGAGTCAATAGAGAAGTCCATTGTTGATATGGGTATTGCTTCGGTATCAAAAGTTGAAGTTGCTCAAATATACAATATAAGCGGTAGCTTAACAAAATCTCAGATACAAACGATCTGCAACGAGTTGCTTGTCGATAAGATCACACAGAAATATGAGTGTGCTGATTGTCAAAAACTTACTCATCAAAAAACACAGTCCGATGAAAATATTGTAGAAATAGCATATAATCCTGGTGTTATGGATCCTGTTGAGCATTCTACTATGAAGGGGATCATTGACCTTGGGATTGAGGGGGTTGAGTCTGTCAGCACAGCGAAGGAGTATATTCTTACCGGAAAGATATCTGCAAAAGAACTAGACCTTATTGTTGAAAAGGTTTTAGCGAATAAATTAATACAACATGTTGTCAGTTTTTTTGAGCTGAAGAAAAGTTCAAAAAGGAATTTGGAGCAAGAAGTTGAAGTTGTTAAAGTCGAGCTTCTTGGCGCAAACGACAAGAAATTAATGAAGTTAAGTCAGGAAGGACAGCTCTTTTTAAATTTGAATGAAATGAAGACGATACAAAAGTATTTCAAGAAATTAAAAAGAAATCCTACTGATTGCGAATTGGAAACAGTTGCCCAGACATGGAGTGAGCATTGCTATCATAAGACTTTTAGGGGGGATATTAAGTATCAGTATACTGTAAACGGAGTTCAAAAGACAAAAACAGTAAGGAACCTTCTTAAATCTACGATCATAAAAGCAACAACAGAGATCAATAAGTCTTGGTGTGTTTCAGTGTTTCATGATAATGCTGGTGTAATAAGATTTGATGAGGATTCAAATATTTGTTTTAAGGCGGAGACTCATAATCATCCATCAGCGCTAGAACCTTTTGGTGGCGCTAATACGGGTATTGGTGGGGTCATACGTGATATTTTAGGAACTGGTTTGGGTGCAAAACCAATTTGTTGTACAGATGTATTTTGTTTTGCCCCGCCTGATATGGCTTTTAAAGATTTACCCCTAGGAACATTGCATCCAAAAAGAGTCATGAAAGGTGTAGTTAGCGGAGTTAGGGATTATGGTAATAAGATGGGTATTCCGACGGTTAATGGTTCGATCATTTTCGATAAGAAATATGTGGGAAATCCGTTGGTTTATTGTGGCAACGTTGGAATTATGCCTAAAGATAAAGTGTTTAAGAAAGTGCTTAAAGGTGATCTGGTTGTTGTAGCTGGAGGAAAAACAGGGCGTGATGGAATTCATGGCGCAACATTTTCGTCCGGTGAGCTTACAACTGAGTCAGAGGTCGTATCTTCAGGTGCGGTTCAGATAGGCGACCCAATTCAAGAAAAGAAAGTACTCGATGCCTTGGTCATTGCGAGAGATAAGGATCTTTATACAGCAGTTACCGATTGTGGCGCTGGCGGACTATCAAGTGCTGTTGGAGAGATGGGAGAAGAATTAGGCGTCAGGGTCGATCTTGAAAAAGTGCCTTTAAAATATGACGGCTTAAACTATGAAGAAATTTGGATCTCTGAATCTCAGGAAAGAATGGTTTTTTCTGTCAAGCCAAAGAATGTAAAAAAGATGCTGGAAGTTTTTGCCGATGAGAATGTCGAGGCGACAGTTATTGGAGAATTTACAGGCAATAAGAAACTTGAGCTTTTCTATAAAGGATATCAAGTTTGCGATATTGATATGGAATTCTTGTATGAAGGAAATCCAAAAATCACTAAAGAGGCACTATGGGCAGAGCCAAAGATCAAAACCCCGATAATTCCTTTACAAGCAAGTCTTAATGATAAATTGTTGGAAGTTCTTTCTCATTATAATGTTTGCTCGAAAGAATGGGTTATCCGTCAATACGACCATGAAGTTCAAGGTGGGAGCATTATTAAACCTTTAGTAGGCGTCAATTGTGATGGTCCCTCAGATGCAAGTGTTATAACCCCGAAGCTTGGAAGTCTAAAGGGAATTGCTATATCTAATGGGATCAATGCTCAGTATGGTAAGATCGATCCTTTCTGGATGGCCGCATCCTGTATTGATGAAGCTGTTAGACAAATTGTTGCTGTTGGAGGGGATGTTGATAGGATAGCGATCCTAGACAATTTCTGCTGGGGTAATCCTGATAAACCTGATCGTTTAGGTTCATTGGTCAGGGCAGCTGAAGGATGCTACAAGACGGCGGTTGGATATCAAGTGCCATTTATTTCAGGTAAGGATAGTCTTTATAATGAATATTCTGACGGCAAAAAATCTATTGCTATTCCGGGAACTGTGTTGATATCGGCAATTGGTATTGTTGATGATGTTACCAAAACAGTAACAATGGATTTTAAGGAAAGCGGTAATTTGATCTACTGTATCGGAGAAACCTATGATGAGATGGGAGGATCCATATATCTTGATACATTTGATTGTCTTGGGGCGACTGTTCCTAAAGTAAATACTAAAAAAGCTATGAAAAGTTTCAAGGCATTGAACAAAGCTGTTTCTAATGGTTTGGTGAGATCAATACATGATTGCTCAGAAGGTGGTTTAGGTGTTGCATTGGCAGAGATGGCTTTTAGCGGTATGTTAGGAGCAACTATCCGTCTTGATAAGGTTCCTTATAAGGGCGAGGATATTCGTAGCGATAAAGTTTTTTTCTCAGAATCAAATTCAAGATTTGTCGTAGAGGTAACAAAAGAAAATCAAAAGAAATTTGAAAAGCTTCTTGAAGGTATATCTTGTGGAGTTATCGGTCAGGTTGAAGAAACTCCAGAGTTTATAGTATATGGCAGGAAAGATGAGGTATGCGCTAATTTGTACATACAAGATTTAAAGGAAGCGTGGCAAAAACCATTACGATGGTAAAGAATGTCATGAACTCAAATCTTTAATACAGGAGCTCAAAAATGGGAGATAAATTTAGAGTGACAATAGAAGCGACAGAAGAACAATTAAAAATGGAAGATTTGAAGATGGAAGATCCTTGGAGGATCTTTCGTATTATGGCGGAATTTGTAGATGGCTTTCATGAATTATCTAAGATAGGTCCTGCTGTGACTATTTTTGGTTCTGCAAGAACAAAGAAAACTCATAGGTGGTATAAGGCTTGTGATGAAACAGCTAAACTGCTTTCTAAGCAAGGTTATGCAATTATTACAGGCGGCGGGCCTGGCGCAATGGAGGCAGGGAACAAAGGTGCTACAGAAGCAGGCGGATTGTCAATAGGTTTGAATATTGATCTTCCTTTTGAGCAAAAGCCTAATCCTTATATAAATAAGTTGGTTAATTTCCATTATTTTTTTTGTAGGAAAGTAATGTTCTTGAAATATGCAAAAGCTTTTATTATTTTTCCCGGAGGATTTGGAACATTAGATGAGCTTTTTGAAAGTTTGACTTTGAAACAGACAAGGCGAATGCCAAAATTGCCTGTTATCTTTTATGGAAGTGAGTTTTGGACTGGACTAGTAGATTGGCTAAGAGATTCTATGCTGAAAGCTGGAAATATTGATGCGGAAGATCTTGATCTATTTCAGATAGTTGATTCACCAAAAGATGTATTGAAGATCGTCAATGATTTTTACAAGACACCACAAAAAGGTAAAAAGAAAAAATTAATCAAGAAGAAATGAAGCCTTATAAACGGACTGCGGTATGTTCGAGGCAATAGTTAATATGACAAAAACACCTAAAGTAATAGTGTTAAGAACAGCGGGAACAAATTGTGACGAGGAAACGGGATTTGCTTTTGAGCATTTTGGAGCAAAAGTTGATCTTGTTCACATAAATAAACTCTTGAATCGAGAAGTCAACCTTTCTGATTATCATATTCTTGCAATACCAGGAGGCTTTACTTATGGCGATGATATTGAATCAGGCAGGATCTTGGCTAATGAATTGCGCATTCATTTAGGAGAGGACATAATAAAGTTTATCAATGATAAAAAACTTATTATCGGTATCTGTAATGGTTTTCAAGTATTGGTAAAGGCTGGTTTTCTTCCAGGCAACTTGACAGGGTCTAAGATAAGCAAGACGTACCTTTCTCAAAAGGTGACATTGATCTCAAATGATTCATCAAAATTTGAAGATAGATGGACTTATCTGGAAGTTAGAGGAGACAGCGTGTGGACAAAAGGATTAAAGGAAATAGTCTATTTCCCTGTTGCACATGCTGAGGGTAAGTTTGTTCCGCAAGATGGTGCTGTCCTTAAAAGTCTGACAGATAATGGGCAGGTAGCATTTAGATATTGCTCCCAGTATGGAGAGGCACCAGTGTATCCTCAGAATCCAAATGGTTCTGTTGATAATATAGCGGGAATAACGGATATAACTGGTCGAGTTCTGGGATTGATGCCGCATCCTGAGAGGCATTTTCTTTTTGAACACCATCCATTTTGGACGCGTAAAGAAAAGCAAAGCAAATATGGTGAAGGCTCAATGATTTTTAAAAATGGCGTGAACTATGTTAAGACAACTTTATTGTAAAGATGTTTAATATTAGAGATTTAATATGAATAGGAAAAATATTTTTAATGCATTGTTGATGATTGCTTTTGCTTATTGTTGTGTAATAAGCAGTAAGGTGTTTGCATCAGATAAAGAAATAAGCTCGCTAGTCAATGGCAATAATGGTTTTGCCATTGATCTTTATAAAGAGCTTAAAGATGAGGACGGGAACTTGTTCTTTTCGCCATATAGTATTTCGACAGCGCTTGCAATGACTTATGCTGGGGCACGAGGTAATACTGAGGTAGAAATAGCTGAAGTTCTTCATTTTGATCTTGGACAGGACTCCTTGCATAAAGCATTTGGTGAACTGGAAGGTAAAATAAATGCGGTTGAAGAAATGGGGGATGTTCAGCTAAACATTGCAAATGCACTATGGTTGGAAAAAGAATATATCTTTTTGGATGAATACCTCAGTTTGGTTGGGTCAAATTATTCAGCAGCATTTAAGACAGTAGATTTTTCGAACTCATATGAAGACGCGCGATTGGAAATTAATGGTTGGGTTAAAGATAAAACGAATAATAAGATAATGGACCTGCTTGCGCCAGGAGCTGTAGATTCCTTAACACGATTGGTGTTAACAAATGCGATCTATTTTAAAGGTGATTGGTTAGAAGGGTTTAAGGAGATCGACACAAAAGACAAAGAATTTTGGCTTACAGAAGCAGATTCAGTTATTGCTTCGCTGATGTATCAGGAGGAAGAGTTTAAATATATGGAAAATGATTCTTTGATGGTTTTAGAATTGCCATATAAGGGTGAGGAAGTGTCAATGGTTGTTCTTCTTCCTAAAGAAAAGGAAGGATTGTCTACAATTGAGGAAGTGTTAAGCATTGAAAATCTGAATATGTGGATATCGGATTTAGGGGAACAAGAGATTAAAGTTTTTCTTCCTAAATTTAAGCTGGAATCAAAATTTGAGTTGAAAGACAATCTAAGTTCAATGGGTATGCCTGATGCTTTCAGTTCGAATTCAGATTTTTCAGGGATAGATGGCACGGATTTGCTGTATATTTCAAAGATTATTCATAAGGCTTTTGTTGATGTTGATGAGAAGGGAACAGAGGCAGCTGCGGCAACAGCTGTTGTTATGACGCTTAGGAGTATGGCTGCTGCAACTCCGATATTTTTAGCAGATCATCCATTCATGTTCTTGATCAAAGAGAGTAAAACAGGAAGCATTTTGTTTTTAGGAAGATTAGTTAATCCTTT
Source organism: Candidatus Omnitrophota bacterium (assembly GCA_018812705.1). Taxonomy (GTDB): domain Bacteria; phylum Omnitrophota; class Gorgyraeia; order Zapsychrales; family Zapsychraceae; genus Zapsychrus_A. Next base: position 38,750 of record JAHJCZ010000131.1, on the reverse strand, counting down.
AAAATAAATTTATTATGAAAAATAAAATTAGTTATAAAACAGCTGGTGTGGATATAACAAAAGCTAATGATTTTGTCTCAAGCATTAAGGGGCATGTTGCGAGCACGATGAGTTCTGCTGTATTGAATAGAAAAGGTTCTTTCGGGGCACTTTTTGGTCTTGATGTTAAGAAATATAAGGATCCAGTTCTGGTTTCTTCTACGGATGGAGTAGGTACAAAGCTGCTGATCGCAAATGCAATTGGGAAGCATGATACCGTCGGTATTGATCTTGTTGCAATGAATGTTAATGATATCTTGTGTGTTGGAGCAAAACCGCTGTTCTTTTTGGACTATATCGCTTGTGGAAAACTTGATCCTAAAGTGCTTAAGGATGTTGTGAAAGGCATTGCAGCGGGATGTAAACAATCTGGATGTGCATTGATCGGCGGCGAAACGGCGGAGATGCCGGGCATGTATAAAAAAGATGACTATGACCTTGCCGGTTTTGCTGTTGGTATTGTAGAGAAGTCTAAGATAATCGATGGTTCAGATATTAAGGCGGGTGATAGGGTTATTGGTTTGCCTTCCAGCGGATTTCATTCAAATGGATATTCCTTGGTGCGCAGGGCATTGTCTTCTTCACAGCAAAAGAAATATGCAAAAGAAATACTGGAACCGACAAAGATATATGCAAAAGAAATTTTAGTGATATTAGAAAAGTTTGAGAATGAGGCAGCTAGATCGTCAAAGAATATCAAGGCAATTGCGCATATTACAGGCGGGGCTTTTTACGAGAAATTAACAAAAGTGCTTCCTCTAGGGAAATGTTTTTCAATTAATAAAGGTAGCTGGGTAATCCCGAAGATCTTTGAGATCGTTCAGAATTCCGGTAAGATTGATGAAAAAGAAATGTATAGGACCTTTAACATGGGTATTGGTTTGGCTATTGTTGTTGATAAGAGAATTGCGGGTGAAGTTGAGAAGTTCTTGAAGAAAAAGAGAATAAAGTTTTTTAGTATTGGGGAAGTTGTTAAAGATAATAAAAGAAAAATAGTTTTTAATGCTTAACGGAGAAATTTTATGAAAGTTTTAGTGATAGGTTCGGGCGGTCGTGAACATGTGTTGACTTGGAAAATTAGCCAAAGCCCTTTAGTATCGAAAATATACTGTGCGCCTGGTAATGGCGGCATGTCTGAGATGGCAGAGTGTGTTGATATTGGCGTCAATGATATAGAGGCTTTAGTTGCTTTTGCAAAGAAGAATGATATAGGTCTTACTGTTGTTGGTCCGGAAGCTCCTCTTGTTGAAGGAATAGTTGATGTGTTTGAAGAACAGGGATTGAAGGTCTTTGGACCAAGTAAGTTGGCAGCACAGCTTGAAGGGAGCAAGGTATTCTCTAAAGAATTTATGTTCAGGAATAATATTCAGACAGCACCATTTATTACGTTCGAAGATATTGATGATGCAAAGGAGTTTCTTGACAATGCCCGATTCCCTATTGTTGTAAAGGCTGATGGGTTAGCTGCAGGTAAGGGCGTGATCATTTGTAACGATAAGGAAGCAGCAGTTAAAGCAGTAGACGATATAATGAAGGATAAGATATTCAAAGAGGCTGGAGAGAAGATAGTAATTGAAGAGTGTCTGGTTGGTGAGGAGATTTCTATTTTAGCGATCAGTGATGGCGATGACAGTGTTATTTTAGCATCATCACAAGATCATAAAAGGATCTTTGATGATGATCTGGGCCCCAATACAGGAGGCATGGGTGCATATTCACCTGCACCGATTGCAACAAATTTTCTTATGAAAGAGATCGAGGCCTGTGTTATAGAGCCTACTATTAGAGGTATGAGAGCAGAAGGAATCCCGTTCAAAGGTGTTCTATATGCTGGATTAATGGTCACTGATGAAGGGCCTGTAGTTTTGGAATATAATGTAAGGTTTGGTGACCCGGAAGCGCAGGCAGTTCTGCCTAGAATGAAGAATGATATCGTTGAGCTTATGCTAGCAAGCTGTGACGGCACTATTGCGAAAATTGAGCTTGAGTGGGATAGCAGAGATTGTGTATGTGTTGTAATGAGCGCTGGAGGGTACCCGGGAAACTATGAGAACGGTTTTGAGATAAAGGGTATCAAAGCAGCACAGAAAGACGGGGATACGGTTGTATTTCATGCAGGAACAAAAAGAGAAGGAAGTTCTGTTGTTACATCTGGCGGGCGAGTTTTGGGCGTTACGAGTTTAGGTCAGGGAATTGAAAGAGCGATTGAAAATGCCTACAAAGCTGTTGAAAATATTAAGTTTGACCATTGTTTTTTCCGTAGAGATATTGGCGCTAAGGCCATAAGAAAAATTAATACATAATTAGATAAAAATTTGACAATACTATACCATTGATTGGGAGAATTATTATGGAAAATATCAAAGTAGCGATTATGATGGGAAGTAAATCTGATCTGTCTGTCATGGAAGAATCTGCAAATGTCTTGAAAGATTTTGGAGTTGCTTATGAAATGAAGGTTTTGTCTGCGCATCGCACACCTGAAGAAACGGCTCAATATGCACAAGGCCTTAAAGGAAGAGGAGCCCAAGCTGTTATTTGTGGCGCGGGTATGTCTGCTGCTTTGTCAGGTGTTGTTGCGGCACATACTACTTTACCTGTAATTGGAGTACCTTTAGAGGCATCATCATTAGATGGGATCGATGCTCTTTTATCAACTGTTATGATGCCTCCAGGTGTTCCTGTTGGCGCTGTTGCAATTGGGAAACCTGGTGCAAAGAATGCAGCATATTTGGCTTTGAGAATAATGGGTGTAACGGATAAAGATATCGAAGGTAAGCTTGAAGATTTCAGAAAAGAGCAAGCCAGGAAGATCTTGGATATTAAGTTGTAATTGTTTAATTAAAAGTATTAGTATGGGACTTTCAAAATCACCAAAAGTTGCGAGCTGTCAAAGTTGTAAGTCGAGCTTAATTTAATGAAGACTGAAATCATAAAAGTTCATTCTGGCCTTCCAGATAATAATAAGATAGCTTATTGTGCAAACGTCATTAGGCATGGAGGATTGGTTGTTTTTCCTACTGAGACAGTTTATGGCATTGCTGCGGATTATTCAAATAAAGAAGCGGTAACCAGGCTTTATGAGGTCAAAAAGCGTTCGCCTGAAAAGCCATTTTCAGTTTTGATATCTCAGAAGGAGCTTATATCAAATTATACAAGATCAACAAGTTCTGAACTGTATAAACTGATAAATGAATTCTGGCCGGGGCCTTTGACGGTTGTTGTTAAATCAAGAGAAGAAGGCAAGACGATCGGTATTAGGATACCGGATAATGTTGTTGCTTTGAGTTTGGTTAGGGAAGCAAGATGTACCTTGGCAGCGCCGTCTGCCAATCTAGAAGGCTGCCCTCCTCCATCTACATGCGAGGAAGCCTTAAAGGATTTGGATGGATTGGTTGATGTCGCTCTTGATGGCGGGCCGGCAAGAATAGGAAAAGGTTCAACTGTTGTAGATCTTACTCAGGAAAGTCTAAATATTCTTAGAGAGGGTTCTATAACAAAGCTGCAGATAGAAAGTGTTCTTAAAAGAAAGACCATAATTTTTATTTGTACAGGGAATAGTTGCCGTTCAGTTATGGCAGATTATTTAATGAAGGACATTGTCAAAGATAGAGGTGATGTTGATGTTTATTCTGCCGGCACAGGGGTTTTTCTTCATTCAACAGCGAGTCAAGAAACGATAGCTGTTTTAAGGGAAAAAGGTATTGATGCAACGCCTCATATATCTATGCCGCTAGATTCTTCATTGCTTAGGCAAGCTGATCTGATCTTTGTTATGACAAGGGGTCATAGGGCGCAAGTTTTAGAACGTGTTCCTGAAGTTGAAACAAAGGTATATTTGTTGAAAGAGTTTTATGATGATGGAAATGGTTTGCAGTCTAATCTTGATATTCCGGATCCCATGGGAGGCAGTCATCAGATGTATAAAGAATGCTTGGATGTTATAGAAGGATGTGTCAGGAAAGTATCAAAGCTGATTTAAAAAAATAATTTAAGAAGGGAACTTTAATGAAAGTTTTTATTGGGGCAGATCACAGGGGATTTGATTTTAAATCCAAGATCGTTAACATATTGAAGGATCAAGGGCATCAAATTGTTGATGTAGGCACCGACAATAATAAGGAAAGCTGTGATTACCCATTGTTTGCTTATAAGGTAGCGACATCAGTTGCAAAGTCAAAAAATTCCAGAGGGATATTGGTTTGCATGTCAGGTATCGGACAGGCGATCGCGGCTAATAAGATCAAAGGGGCATATGCTGCTTTATGTTACAATGTTGAGTCGGCAAAGTTCTCACGTTTACACAACAATGCTAATATCCTGGTTTTAGGCGCAAAGAGCGTAAAGCAAAGAGAACTTAGCAGTATTATTGAGATTTGGCTGAACACTGAATTTGAGGGCGGTAGACATAAAAAGCGTTTTGAAATGGTAAAGAAGATGGAAAAAGGTTTGGAGCTCAAGTAAATAAATTATTAATTAGCAGAGGTACAATGATGAAATATTTAAAAGATGTTGACCCGGAAATTTACAACGCAATTCAAGAAGAATTAGCTCGTCAAAAAAACAACCTGGAGCTTATTGCGTCAGAGAATATAGTTTCTGAAGCTGTTTTAGAGGCGCAAGGAAGCGTTATGACAAATAAATATGCTGAAGGATATCCTGCCGCGCGCTGGTATGGCGGATGTGAGTATGTTGATGTTGCCGAAGACCTTGCAATAGAGAGAGCGAAGAAACTGTTCGGCGCAGATTATGTTAATGTCCAGCCGCATTCTGGTTCACAAGCGAATATGGCTGTTTATTTAGCTGTGCTTGAATATGGTGATACTGTTCTGGCTTTAGACCTTGCTTGCGGTGGACATTTGACCCATGGTTTGAACATTAATTTTAGCGGAAAGTCATATAATTTTATTTCTTATAAGGTTAACAAAGAAACTGAAATGCTGGATTATGACGAGATCGAAAGGCTTGCAAAAGAACATAAGCCAAAGATGATAGTCGCAGGTGCATCTGCATATTCAAGGACAATTGATTTTAAAAGATTTAGAGAAATTTGTGATTCTGTTGGAGCATATTTGTTCGTAGATATGGCTCATATTGCAGGCTTGGTTGCGGCTGGATTACATCCAAACCCTGTCGAATACGCGGAATTCGTTACGACAACAACTCATAAAACTTTGCGTGGGCCTAGAGGCGGCATGATACTTTGTAAAGCAAAATTCGCCAAGAAGATCGCGTCGAGGATATTTCCCGGGATCCAGGGCGGCCCTTTGATGCACGTTATTGCTGCGAAGGCTGTTGCTTTTGGTGAAGCTTTAACAGATGAATTTAAAACTTATCAAAAACAGGTCATTGATAATGCGCAGGTTTTTGCGAAGACATTAGAGGAATTAGGGTATAGAATAGTAACTGGTGGCACGGATAATCATCTTTTTATGGTGGACCTTACTTCTAAGAACGTTTCAGGAAAAGATGCAGCAGCTGTTCTGGATAAGGTCAGGATCACTGTGAACAAGAACCTTATTCCTTTTGATACAAAAAGCCCGGTCGTGACAAGCGGTATTAGGATCGGAACGCCTGCAGTGACGACTAGAGGGATGAAGCAGGAAGAGATGAAAAGGATAGCGCGTTTAATTGATCAGGCAATACTTAATAAGGGTAATGATACGGAATTGGAAAAAGTAAAGGCGGAAGTAGAAAGGCTTACTAAGGATTTTCCGATCTATCAAGATCTTTAAGATATTGTGAGAGAGTTGAATTATTATGAAGTGTCCATCGTGTAATTTTCCAGAAACAAAAGTCGTTGATTCGCGTCTGAGCGGAGATGGTTCATCTATACGAAGAAGAAGAGAATGCTTGAAGTGTGAAAGACGATTTACTACTTATGAGTATGTAGAGCATGTGCCGTTGATGGTGGTTAAGCGTGATGGCCGCAGGCAGCCATTTGACAGAAAAAAGATCATTTCAGGTTTGGTTAAAGCCTGTGAGAAACGTCCGGTCAGTATTGATACTATGGAAGAACTTACTTTGGATATTGAACGCATTATCCAGAAGAAATATGAACGTGAAGTTGATTCAAAGGTTGTAGGTGAACTTATTATGGAGAAGCTGGCAGGATTGGATGAAGTTGCATATGTGCGTTTTGCTTCAGTTTATCGCCAGTTCCGTGATGTGAATCAATTCATGAACGAACTTAAGGGAATGTTAGAGAAAGAAAAGAACAGTTAAGAAAATGATCCAAGTAGAATTGAGCAAAATAATAATTGATGAGAAGAGGCAGGACCAGATCATTGTCCTAAAGGAAAAGTCCGGCGTAAGGCAGTTCCCTATTGTGATAGGGTTTTTAGAGGCATCCAGTATTAAGATAAAGCTCTCTGGAGTTGACCTTCCAAGGCCGATGACGCATGACCTGCTTGTTTCGGTTATTGATGGTTTAAATGCGACTGTCGAGAGATTGATCATCGATAAGATGCTTAATAATACTTTTCATGCAAAGCTCGAACTATCAACGGCTGATAATGAGGTTGTTTCAGTAGATGCCAGGCCTTCAGACGGTATAGCTGTCGCAGTTAGAACTGGCGCTCCAATTTATGTTGAAGATGATATTTTCGAAAAAGCAGCTTTTTACAAACCAGAATAATTCCTGCCCACCGGCAGGCAAGCCTGATCGCTTGAATTTAATTTAAACATTAACTATTAAGTCATGTCCTTCCTAAAGAGCTATCCTCAAATAAAAATAATTAAAGATATTTCAAAAGGAAAAAAGGTTAAGGTCTATCTTGTCGGGGGATATTTGCGTGATCACTTCTTAGGAGTCGAAAAAACAGATTTTGATTTTGCTGTTTCAAAGGATGCCCTTAAGATCGCTAAGCTTTTTGCAGAAAAGATCAAAGGGGCTTACGTTCTTCTTGATGAAGAAAGAGAGTGCGCGCGTGTAGCCAAGAAGGTAAGGGGTACACTTTTTACGTTTGATTTCGCCGGTTTTAGGGCAAAAACATTTTTAGGGGACCTTTCACATCGTGATTTTACGATCAATACTTTCTCTGTCGATCTTGATGAAGTTAAAGAGAATAGCGAGCTTGATGGACTTATTTGTGATCTCAAAAAAGGGTTAAAAGATCTGGAGGCTAAGACGATCAAAATGACCTCCGCAGGAGTTTTTAAGGAAGATCCGCTGAGAATGCTAAGGGCTTTTAGCCTGCAGGCAACCTTGGGTTTTAAGATAGAAGCTAAGACTACGCAGCAGATCATCAAGGATGTTGCTTTGATCCGAAATGTTTCCGCGGAGAGGATCAGAGAAGAATTGTTCAAGTTCCTGGGGTCTGAGGAAGCAGCCAAGACTTTAAAGCAAATGCATTCAATTAAACTGCTTGAGATCCTGATCCCCCAGATCAGAGTGATGTTTGACTGCAAGCAGGGGGCTTACCACCATCTGGATGTTTGGCCGCACTCGCTTGAAACGGTTGTTCAGTTCGAAAAATTAGTTAAAGAGTTAGAATCTGACGTTGAGATCCAGGATTATCTAAGAAATGGTGCCGGGCCCCAGCGTTGTAGTGACAGAAACAGGGTTGGGTTGATCAAGCTGGCGGCCCTTTTACACGATATTGGTAAGCCTGACACAAGAAAGAAAGAAGGGGAAATACTTTCTTTTCATGCGCATGAAAGAGTTGGTAAGAACTTTGTTAGAGAGATCTCGAAGAATCTAAAGCTTTCAACAAAGGAGAGGTTTGTCTTGGAGGATCTGGTGTTCTATCATCTGCGCCCCGGATATTTGTCGAATTACAAAAAGCCAAGCGATAAAATGGTGTATCGATTTTTCAGGGATGCAAAAGAAGAAGTGGTAAGCGTATTGCTTCTTTCCTTGGCTGATCAGAGGTCAACCAGAGGCGAGCTTACAAGTGAGAGCGATCAAAAGCATCACGAAGAAATATGTTTCGATTTAATTAAAAAGTATTTTGAGAAGAAGAAAGAAAAACCTTTTGTTCCTTTTATCAACGGAAATGATGTTATGAAGGCCTTGAAGATCAAACCCTCGCCGCTGGTGGGCAAGATATTGAACGAGGTGATCGAGCTGCAAAATCTGGGGAAGGTCAAGACCAAAAAAGAGGCTCTTGCAAAGGCCAAGCTGTTAAAATTGTAAGGGCTAAAGCGGAGTTGGAGGTTCGAATCCCCCCGGACCCCACAGTAGGCATTAAAAACATTTTGAAAAAAGAAGGTAGCAAATGAAAATAAAGAATACAGAGCTTACAATTATTAAAGATGACCTTACTGAACTTAAGGTTGATGCGATCGTAAATGCTGCGAACAATAAAATGGAAATGGGCGGCGGTGTTGCAGGCGTGATCAGGAAAAAGGGCGGACAAGCAATTGAAGAAGAAGCGGTCAAGAAAGGGCCTGTTGAAATTGGCGGTGCGCTTTGGACCTCTGCAGGAGGGCTCAATGCTAAGTATGTGATCCACGCAGCAACAATGGGCATGGATTTTAAAACGGATGAAAAGAAGATCCGGGCTTCAGTTGCAAGTGCTTTAAAATGTGCGGAAGAACTCAAGATCGAATCGATCGCTTTTTGCGCATTGGGTTGCGGGGTAGGACATTTTCCCCTAGTTGGCTCAGCGAAAATAATGACGCAGGAGATCCTCAAACACGTCAAATTTAATGAAACGAGCTTAAAGGAAATCATTTTCTGTCTTTACGATGATAATGCTTTTAACACGTTTGATAAAACGGTAACAGGTTACGTTAACCACATCCAGGATTCTTTGGGTGATGGCCCTTATGTTACAGTTGACATAATAATTGAATTACCTGAAGGGATAGTCATAATTGAACGCTCAAATCCTCCTTACGGCTGGGCGCTTCCAGGCGGTTTTGTGGATGTAGGCGAAAGCATTGAAGAGGCAGCGGTCAGAGAAGCCAAGGAAGAGACCGCTCTGGAACTTGACGAACTTTACCAATTCCACACGTATTCCCACCCCGACAGGGATCCGCGGTTTCACACTGTCAGCACGGTATTTGTCGCTAAGGGTGTTGGTATACCGAAGTTCGGTGACGATGCCAAGGGATTGAGAATTGTAAAATATGAAGACCTTCTAAAAGGCGAATATGCATTTGATCACAAAGAAGTGATCAGCGATTATCTTATTATGAAAGAAAAAGGAGAGAATTAGCATGAGAAAACTATCGATCATATTTATTACATTATTTGCAGTTGTTTGCAGCACGTTAGCTGGCGCACAAGAACCGATCAATCTGCTTGAACCAGATCTAAAGAGCGGGAAATTGTTGATGGAAGCGTTGAACGAAAGAAAGAGCACGCGCAGTTTTAGTGATAAGCAACTTACTAATGAAATAATTTCCAATTTGTTGTGGGCTGCATTTGGTATTAATAGAGAAGATGGAAAGCGCACAGCCCCTTCAGCTATGGATTTTAGGGAAATAGATATTTATGTGGCGACACAAGAAGGCGTTTACGTTTATGAACCCGAAAATAAAGTTTTGATGCCGATCTTAAATGAAGATATTCGAGAGATTGTTGGTATACAAGAGTACACTAAAGATGCACCTTTAGGGCTTATTTACGTGGCTGATTATTCAAAAATGGGTTCTCAAGCAATAGAAGAGAATACTAAAGAAATATGGGCTTCAGCAGATGCCGCATTTATAAGTCAAAATGTCTATCTTTTTTGCGCATCAGAAGGCTTAGCTACTGTTGTGATAGGAATGATCGATAAGCCAACACTAAGCGCAAAACTTGGGTTAAAAGATGAGCAAAATATAATCTTCTCGCAACCTGTAGGATATCCAAAATAACTGTACAAAAAGGATAAAATATCATATGGAAATTAATCCTATATTCCCAACATTGTTACCTTTTGTAGTTTTTGCTGCAATTCCTGTTGTGATAGTTTCTTTGATCAAACTAGGTTCTCAAGGTATGAAGAAGAATTTTCAGAGGCAGGCAGAAAAAAGAGGCGGATACGTCGAAGAAAAATTCTATCATTTTTCCCCGAGACTTGTTATTCCGTACATTGATCAAAAAATAATTGTTTATTCAACCCCCGGAAGCAGGAATTCTCCGCCGTACACGCATCTTAAATATAAGTTTTCATCCAGTAGGAATATAAATCTGACTGTTTACAAAGAAGGATTATTTAGTAAATTGGGGAAAACTTTAGGGATGCAGGACCTTATTGTGGATGATCCTGTATTTGATGAAACTTTTATTATTAAAGGAAAAGATGAAATTCTGGTTAGGCAGCTTTTATCATTAAATGTTAAAGAAAAACTCTTAACCTTAGTAAGTTTAAACGTGAGGCTTAGGATTAATGGGGGAAGTGTTTATCTCAGTGTTCCGTCAAAATTAACAATAGATACTGATCTGGGCCTGTTTATTGAAGCAGGATTGGCAGTTGTTCAAAAAGTAACCCAGTTAGGCTGATTATTTTATTTTACCATTTTAAAATAATGTTGTAATCTACTCTCCAGCAACAAGAATTATCCAGAGGCAAAAATGTTACATACCAACACTTTACGAAAAATTGTTAGTTATTAAAACATCACTTAATTAGGGGAAAACGATGTCAATCAATCCCATTAAGAAGTTGTTTTTCTGCAGGGTGTTTCTTGTTGTAACAATATCAATTACCTGTGCTTTTGGCGCAGGTTTTTTGTGCCTTATGCTTTTGCTGATGATTTTTCAGATAAAAGAGGGGCAAAATATGAAGAGCAAGGTATTATCTTCAGTTATTGTCTAGGTGAATGTAAGAAGGATCAGTATTGTTCTTAAAAGGATATAGGTGGAAAGTTTTGTCATGAGTGTCTGGATCTAGAAGATGTTAAAGTAATATGTGAGGGTGACGATTTTATCCCAGGAGGAGTATTATGAAAAAGTACATGGCGTCTTTGGTTTTATTAATGGTGATGTTTTTGGGAACGGGATTTGTTTCGTTTGTACAGGCAGGGGAGATCGTTTACGTAGAAGGAGGGGTGCAGGTAAGACGTGAAGGAGATAAAGACTGGCATAAGGGAAGCGGAGGGGAACAGGTGGGCATCGGAGACAATATCAAGACTGCAAGGGGTTCAACTGCGGATATCGCGCTTGATGAGGGCAAGAAGAATCTGATCCGGGTTGAGGAGAAGACTCTGGTAATTTTGAATTCTACGGTTCCCGGCGAAATAACTAAGCTGGATCTGTCGCAGGGAAAACTTTACGCAAATATAGAGGGAGCTTTGCATGGTATTAATTATGAAGTAAGCACTCCCAGTTCTATTGTAGGGGTAAGAGGAACCGGGTTTAGTGTCAATAGCACTGATGACGGGGATGAGGCGGCTGTTTACGAGAACAATATTTATGTAAAGGGCTTCGATCAAAATAAAAAACTTCTCGGAGAGATTACATTAACCGGCGTGACAAAGACATATGTAGGTAGGTTTAAATCTCCAGGTGCCTCTGAGGTGCTCTCACAGGAAGAAATTGACCGCTGGAAAAAGGTCAAAGAGGAACTGTTTGACCATGCTGGCTTGACAGATTGTATTCGGGATGGCTTTCTTGATGGCGGATGTCCCGGTACATGCGGAGATGACCAGTTGTGCAGTGATCGTCCGGGACAGTGTCATGTTTGCGAGCCAGCAGAGGAGCAGGTCAGATGTTATGATATGCAGCAGCAGGATGGACCTTGTACACCAGGGGCGTGTGATAGTTCTACAGAATGTAAAGAGTTTGACTACGATGGGACAAAATGTCATTGGTGTCAAGTGACTACTGGTTTAAGTGGTTGCCCTGATCTTGGCAAGCCGGGTGTTTGCCGTGGGACTTGTACTAGTAAGCAGCTTTGTATTAGTCGAAGAGGACCTTGTCATATGTGTATGGATGTAAAGAAGGTCGAGATTGTTTATGTGATCATTATCATTGAAACGCCACGCGGCAGGTATGTCCTAAAGAACAATATTGATTTTACAGGGCTAACTGGGTTTAGTCCGAACTCTATTATGGTTTTGGCAAAAGTTGATAATAAACAATTGCAAGAGTTGCAAAGACTTGCAGGTTCAGAGGAAGGTGGCTTTACCGTAGGTAATGTAAAAGATATTGCAGGAATGATAAGCGAAAGACTAGGCAATAAAAAGTCACGCTACAATGACGAATGTTTTAAAGAATTTTCCTCTAAGGAATCTTCGCAATCTTTGCCATCTTTGCCATCGTCCTTACCTTCTGGAGGTAGTTCCGGCGATTATGGCTTGGATGAAAGCAAGGATATAAATGTCGACGGTCCTATTCTTGCCTGTGGTCAAACTCAAGGGGAAGATTCTCTTGCAGTCTTTGATGGGACAGGGGCTTTAGTAGAGAATATACCAAAGAAGGAATTGATCAATGATCCTCAACGGATTATTGATGCTTTGGAAAAAGCGGAAAGTGCATATCAGAAATTTGAATCTTTGAAGAGCATGACACCTCAGGGATTCATCAAAAAGCCAGCAAGTACATTAGTAAGTGAACTTGCAACAGCAAGACCATCTGAACAGGATTTTAAGAGCGCTATAAAGGAAAGGGTTGTAAAAGAAAAAAGAAACAAAAAGAAAGGCATTATTGAAGAAGAGTTCAGCCCGAATGACCCTCTTTATTTCAAGCAAAAAGAGGAAAAGAAAAAACTTTTGGGAATTCTTGGGAGCAGTACAAATATTGGAGGGTCCTTCGGTATCAGCAATACTGGTGGGTTCGGTAGTATTTCTGTCGGAGCTCCAGATAAGAAGAAAGGGTTGGAGCTAGAAGATCAATGGGGGATCAAGTATGTTGGTTATACACTTAGATCAGATCCAAATTCTGCTTGGAACATTGTTGATGGAAGAGACCCGAATGTTGTTGTAGCTGTAATAGATTCAGGTTTGGACATGACACATCCAGATTCTCCGCAATACATTTGGACAAACATGGCAGAGATCCCAGAGAATGGAATAGACGATGATTCAAACGGTTATATCGATGATGTTCACGGCTGGAACTTCATTGACAATAATAATGACCTTAGGGATTTTAAAGGTCATGGAACTTTTGTCTCTGGAATTATTGCTGCAAAGACCGACAATGGAATTGGTATTGCAGGAATTAATCCAGGTGCAATCATTATGCCTTTAAAAGTTGCTCCTGAAGAAGGTGAGGCTTTAAGTTTGAATATTTATCGGGCAATCCGTTATGCTGTTGATCAAGGAGCACGGGTCATAAACTTAAGTTTGGGTGGCCAAGGGCGATCACAGCTTGAACAATCTGCGATCAATTATGCCCATGAAAACAATGTGTTTGTAGCTATTGCCAGCGGGAATACCGGGGATTATATGGGCGAAGTTGGCCCAGCTTCAGCTCACAGGGCTTTTGTCGTAGGAGCTTCGGATTATGATAATTTAAGGAGTACGATCTCAAGCTATGGGCCAAACAATGCAATTATGGCTCCCGGAGAAGAGATATATTCATTAAGGTCTATTGATTCATTTAGTAAAAGGGCTTTTGGGGAAGAAAGTCTGGAAAGATTGTATTTCAGGCAGTCGGGAACTTCTTTTTCTGCCCCAATGGTTACAGCAACTGTATCGTTAATGTTTGTCAAAAATCCTGATTTAACTGACGTTGAGATCGCAGACATATTACATTCAACAGCAGTTGATATGGATGAAGAAGGTTGGGATGACCTGACAGGTGCTGGTATGCTAAATGCAACCGGAGCCTTACGTGCCGTGGATCAAAAGAATTTCTTGATAGTAAAATTAATAGAAGTAAGGAAGAATTTAGATAAGAAAAATAATCTAGAATCGGTTGATGTTTTTGCAACTGTTCGGGGTCCATTTAAAGAATTTGTGGTTGAAATTGGCAAAGGTAAGTTTGCCAAGAAGTTCAATGCGGTCGCTGGTCCTTTTGCCAGTCCAGCAGATAATCAATGGATCACAAGAATTGATCAGGAATATTTTAGAGGAAGTCAAGATTGGGTGCTGAGGCTGAAAGTTGTTGATAAGAACGGTAAAGATGTATATGCCAAGATTCTTTTATTGACGAGATAATAAACTGAAAATTCATTGAAAACTAAAAATGAATATAATAGAATCAATACATTGCTTAATCTTTGGAGCCAGATTTATAATGTAGGGATAATCTCTATTAATTTCTAGATACCACTCACTATGTATTTAATATATCCTATTGTATTCATATCCGCTTTTTTGCTATTTCAAATTGAATTAATAATTGGGAAGATCTTTCTTCCGAATTATGGCGGCAGTTATTTTGTGTGGGGGGCATGTATCGTATTTTTTCAGGCAGCTTTGTTTTTTGGTTATGCATTTTCACATTTTGTAATTAGATGGCTGGGCATAGCAAAATATAGGATTCTTCACATAGCAATCATATTCTTTCCGTTCTTATTTTTCCCCGGGAAAACCTTACCGTTAATGTACTCTCTTACAGACCTTCCAATTGTTGTTGATGTGTTTATAAAATTGCTTGTGACCATCGGACCTGTATTTATTGTTCTGTCCACTATAGGAATTGTAAGTCAGTCCTGGGTTGCAAATTCTAATTTGCCGCAAAAAAACAATCCTTATGTTCTTTTTGGAATATCTAATTTTGGGTCTTTTCTAGCGTTGATGACGTACCCATTTCTTTTTGAGAACTATTATGACTTAAGTGTTCAAGTGAATATTTGGAGAATAAGTTATTGCATACTTGCTGTTCTTCAATTGATCGCATTCGCTGTGATCAAGTTGGAGGAAGCAGTAGTAGAGAAGGAAAGACCGTTCACAATAAGTAAGAGAGTTATAGTTGAATGGTGTTTGTATTCTGCTGCGTCCGTGATCTTATTCTTAGCTGTCACCAATGTCCTGGTTTTGGAGATTGCGCCAATGCCTTTCTTGTGGATAATGCCGCTCGCGATATATTTACTTTCATTTGTATTGAATTTCAAAGAAAAACCTTTTTTCCCAAAGTTTATTGATAAGTATGCTTATTTAAACATTGGTTTTGGCGTTCTGTTTTATTTTGTTGTTTCGGCTAAAGCTTTTCCAGTTCTTATTGTTGGAGTATCTTCATTAGTGTTTCTATTTTTCATTTGTATGACATGTCAAAGTAGGCTTTATTTGTCAAGACCGAAAGATACGCGTGAGCTTACGTACTTTTATTTGATAATGTCTTTTAGTGGATTTTTGGGAGGATTATTTGCTACATGGATAGTTCCCGTTTTTGCTAACAATCATCTGGAATTTTTAATAGGCCTGTTCATGTTGTGTCTAGCAATTAATATATCAAAGAAAGATTATTCTGTGCCTTTTGGTGTTTTGGTTTGGGTGTTTGTTTTAGCCTTATTGTTGTATAGTGGGCGCATATTTTTATTAAAGTTTCACTATTGGGGAATTTTGTTATTGCTTGTTGTTGTATGGGTGATCTTTTTTTCATTAAAGAAAAGAGCTTTTGGGCTTTCGATCGCTTTATTTATTCTGGTTATTCTCGCAAACAATATTGAGATGAACTGGCTTAAAGGCAATTGTATTTATCAAATGAGAAATTATTATGGGATCATTAAGGTTCTTGATATAGGCAAGGTGAGATTTATGTTGAACGGAAAAACTATCCATGGTGCTCAAGCTTTAGACGCTAAAGGAAGACAGGTCCCGATTGCATATTATAATCCGGCATCACCTGTTGTAAAGTTAATGCTATCAGTAAAAGAATTGAAGAGGATAGGTATTATAGGCTTGGGAACAGGTTCATTGTCTGTCTATACAAATAAGGACCAATATTTGGATTTTTTCGAATTGGACAAGGATATAATCGATGTCGCTAAAAAGTATTTTGTCTTTTTAAATATTGCTCAAGGAAAGATCAAATATTATGTTGGTGATGCAAGGAAATCTTTGGAGTCTCTGGACAGGAAGGGATACAATTTGATCGTAGTAGACGCGTTCAGCGGAGATTCAATTCCAACACATTTATTAACAAAAGAAGGGATCAATGTATTTAGAGACCACTTAGGAGAAAAAGGTATTATTGTTTTTCATGCCACTAATCAATATATTAATGTTGTTGATCCTTTAGTTAGCACGGCGTTTTCATTAGGGGCAAAGGTCCTTTATAAAAATAATGTGGATGTAACGACTGCTAGGTTCTTTTCAGAGTGGGTAGCTGTGACTTGGGAGGATGAGGCTGCGAAGCAGTTAAGTGAGACTTTTAAATGGGAAGAATTAGACCAAAATAATTTTAATGATATAAGAGTGTGGACAGATAATTATACAAATATTTTACCTCATTTGGATACAGACAAGATCCTAAAAAGTGTCACGAGCATTAAAATGTTCCCAAAACCAGCTTATATCAAATAGCAAATCCTGCCTTAAATTCCGCGTATTATCGGGTACCCGTGTTTTTTCTTAAAAATATAGCATACTTTATCAGATTATCATTCTTATTTATATTTTTGAATATCAAAGATTTTTGAGTTAAAAGAAATATTCCTAATAGGACAAACTGTCTAAATGATCTTGACTGCTTTGTTTTGGGTGACTTTGTAATATTTTATGGCTATTTTAAAAGGAGATAGAAGACATGAAAAATTTAATATTTGCCATTATGTTAAGTTCGGTATTTTTTATGGGAACACCTGCACAGGCCCTTTATGCTATTAATGGAGATATTAGTGATTGGGGTATTGTTGATCTCGGCGAAGCATCTGTTAAGGGGTATTTGAACAGTCATCTTCCTTCAGGAGGCAATGATATTGATTATGTCACTGAAGATAATACGGATGTTGATACAGGGGGGCCTGTCGGACCAGGTTATTCAACTGGAAATCTGTATGATGCTGAAGCAATTTATTTTGATAATGATAATGAGTTTGTGTATTTGGCAATTATATCAGGTTTACCGCAAACGTCACCTTTTGAGCCATCTTCTCGTACAAGGTTTTTTGGTCCAGGAGATATATTTATTGATACAGGTCGTTATCAAGATCCATTATCTTTAGAATATGATGCCAATAAATTGTATAGGTATGGGTTTGCTGTAGATATTTCTGAAAAAAAATTGTACTCAGTTAATACCTGGAATCAATCTGTATATGAACAACATAGAGCGGACTCTGATCTTTGGAGTATTGGAAGTGGTACAGATCAAGGTGCAATTGAATTTGCATATAGTAGTATTGCTGTTAATTCACATTATGTTATGGAAGCGAAAATACCTCTTGCTATGATTGGAATTGGACATGGAGAATCTGATGTTTGGTTGAGCTGGACTATGGAATGCGGTAACGATTTTTTGAAGATGAAGGCTGATGCAGCAGTTGCACCTGAACCAATGACCCTTGTTTTGTTGAGCGGTGGGTTGCTTGGTGTTTTTTCAACAAGAAGAAAAAGAAAAGTAAGTTAATTGCCTAGAAAAATTATATAATACCCATGTTTACTTTGTAATATAATAAACAGGATAAAGATATATTATTTTCGAGGTGATTAATTATTTTACTTGTAAAAATTAATAGAACGCTTCAGTCACTATTTTTAGCAATGGTCCTTATTGCTATTCAATCCTCGTTTGCTTTTTCAGAAGACAATTTACTTAAGATACATTTTATATCTGTTGGATATGGCGATTCTATTTTTATTGAGATGCCTGATAAGTCAAACCTGCTTATTGATTCCGGACATAAAAAATACTCTGAGAAGGTAATATCTTATTTATTGTCGCAAATACAGTTGTCCGGCGTAGATAAGTTAAATGCGGTAATCCTGACACATCCTCACCAAGATCATTTTGGCAGTTTAGATAAAATATTTGAAACAATTCCAGTAGATAAATTATACTATAATTCAGACGAAAGAGATCCTCATAAAGGCTATTTTGCGGTGATGAAAAAGGTGCGCGAAATTATTGAACCAACAGTTCTTCAGCGAGGGGATAAGCTTACTTTTTCATCCGGTGATGTTGAGCTGATGATACTTGATCCGAAAGATATTTCTGGCACAACAAATGATAGCACTATTGTTGCATGGCTTAAATATGGTGGAACATCGGTCCTCCTAAGTTCAGATATTCAGATCAAAAAGCAAGATCAGATAATGCGGGCATTTGATTTTATAAAAGATTCTGATTTTGTTCAGATACCTCACCACGGGGGATATGTCAGTCAGGAATTTGCTAGTTTTTTTAACACAAAGAAATTCATCCTGTCTACAGGTCCAGAATATGGAAAACCTTACGAGGAAGAGGTTAATAAGTTTAAGGGTAAAGTTTATAGAACTGATAAGATGGGGACAATTGTTATTGAGAGTGATGGAAAGAACATGTGGGTTGTTAATGAGTGAACGTATTAAGAGATGGTTGATCGTAACCATATATGTTTTGTTTGTCTATTCGACTTTGTATTTTGTAAGGCCTGTCTGTGAGTTCTTGAAGGAAAATACACCTTTTGAGCAGATAGTCAATGTTATTTTATATGCATCTCTTTTTGCTGTTGTTCTTTTGATAAAAAAATTCTTTGGACTGAAAAGTATATCAACATATATTTTTCTTGGTTTAACAACTATGATATATTTAGCTGGATTTGCATTAGTAGATATACCTGAAGAAAAAATCCATTTTGCAGAATATGGCGTGTTGTCGATTTTGGTTTTTTGGGCACTAAGGTATTATAGTAAACATTGGCATAGATATTTAGCCGCTTTTATAATGACATCATTGATCGGGTTAGGTGATGAGGTTATCCAGCATTTTCTGCCTAATAGATATTATCAGATATCAGACGTGATTTTGAATGCGATCAGCGGGGGGTTGGGGTTGGCTTGGGTTTATATTGTGAATTATGACAAAAGGCTAATTCATGAAAAATTTAACTAGAAGAGAGTTTTTAAGTTCAAGTTTTAATATTATCAGAGGTGCTTTTTGCTTTTTGCTATTTGGTGCAATTGTTAAAAAGAGTAATGCTAATCAGGGGTTAAAAATGAATAAAGAGTTTGTTCCTTCATATTTGAAGTTACATGAATCGGGCGAATTAAAGAAGCGTGGAGAAGAGCTTTGGCAGATGATGAAAAAATGTAACATCTGCCCAAGAAAATGCGGTGCTAAGCGTTTGAAGGGAGAAGAAGGTTTTTGTCACGCATCAAGTACTCTTGAGATATCCTCCTTCAATCCTCACTTTGGAGAAGAAAAGCCTTTGGTTGGAACAGGTGGGTCAGGTACTATATTTTTAACAAATTGTTCATTAAGATGTGTTTTTTGTATTAATTCGCATATAAGCCATTTAGGCGAAGGAAGGGAAAGTTCCGTAGATGATATGGCTGCAATGATGATCAATTTACAGGAAAAAGGATGCCATAATATAAATTTTGTTACTCCCACGCATTATCTTCCTCATATTCTTTTAGCTGTTGATAAGGCTGCAGAAAAGGGTTTGAGCTTACCGCTGGTTTATAATACCTGCGGGTGGGAAAATATGGAGGCCCTTAAGTTGCTTGATGGAATAATTGATATATATTTGCCCGATTTTAAATATTCAGACAGAGCAATGTCGTCAAAATATTCAGCGGGAGCTTCAAGTTATCCTAAGGTCGTAAAAAAAGCTTTAATAGAAATGAATAGACAAGTTGGAGCAGCAAAGCCTGATAGTGATGGATTGATAAGAAGGGGTTTGATGATACGTCATTTGGTTATGCCTAATAATGTTGGGGGGACACAAGAAATCGTTGAATGGATCGCTGATAATTTAGGTAAGGATACATATTTAAATATAATGAGCCAGTATCAGCCTTTTTATAAGGCTAAAGATAATCCTGATATTAATAGAAGGATAACAGCAAAAGAATATGCTTTAGCTGTAAAATGGGCAAAGGATGTTGGATTAAATAATTTAGACATACAGGGAAACTAAACAAATGAACAATAGATTAGCTAGTTTTTTATCTTTGGTAATTGTAATAAGTCTTTTTCCGGTTAGGCCGGTTTGTGCTCAGGATAGTTATGAGTATAAAACATATGAAAATAATACCGGCGAGATTGTAAACAGATTTTGGTTACAAATTGATGAATTGGATAAAGGTAGGATCAAAGCTGATTTTAAAAAGGTTGAGGGAGATAGGACTGAGATCGAAGAGTATGTGCTAGATGTGCAATTTGCTACTATATGGTGGAAAGTTGAATGTAAGCAAGATGATACTCTTTATGAAGGCGAAAGAATTGGTGATCAGCTTGTGCTAAAAGGAAAGTTCATGTCAGAATCTATTGATAAGGTGATCGATATTGGCAAAGAGCCGCTTTTTGTTAATCCGAAATTAGGATTGATGGGATTTGTAAGATCAAAAAAGAAATCTGAAATCTTTTGGGCTTTGCGTAATGATAATTTAGAAGTTTTTAAGATGATGGCAAAGAATCAGGGTGAGGAAGTAATAAAATTGAATGATAAAGAGGTAACTACTAATAAAGTGTATTGGGCCCCAAAAGGTTTTGGGTCAATGTTCTTTAATCGTATTTATTGGTTTAGGTCGTCAGATAATCTTTATGTTAGACAAACTACTTCAAAAGATCGAATGCGTGAATTAGTTAAGTAATGTAAATAGGTTAGCTTTTTGTAGCTAAAGCGGGTTCATTAGTCTCAACGGCTTGTTTGTTTTCTTCAAAATTAAGATCTGTCCAGATTGGAAGATGGTCACTGGCAGAACGATCTATGACCTTTCCTTTGGCGATAGTTTTCATGCCACGAATATATATGTGATCTAAAGTGTTCTTTCTGTTTAGAAGCGCCCAGTTCTTATTTGTCCAGCCTAGGTCCTTTGTCGCAGATTGAAAGTCAGCCGCCATGAAGGCATCTTGAATGTTCTTTCGGTCTTTCTTTGTGAAGGTGTTAAAATCACCACCAATGACACAATGTTTTATCTCAGCAGGGATAGCTGCTATTAGCCCATCCATAATTATCTTTCTTTGATCAGGTTTGACGAAGATGCCTAGATGAAGTGAAAAAGCCATTACCTTTTTCCCGTCAATATCAATAGTTGCGCCAACTGCGATCCTTTGTTTGTTGCTGTTAAAGTGAGGCAAAATGATTTTTTGATCATTGATGATCGGCCATTTAGAAAGAATGGCATTCCCAAAATCTTTTCCGTGCAGAGGGTGAACTACTGCAGGATAATAAACGTAGTTATATTTAAGGGTATCAGCTATCTTTTTTACGCCCTCTTTGTCCATTTCTTGAAGTAGGAGGATATCTGCATCTTTGATCGTTTCATATTTTTTAAGTATGGTAATAGCTTTATCAATTCGCTTTGCGTACTTAATGTTGTATGAAAGAATTTTTATATCTTCATTTTGATAGTTTCTTTCAGCGGTAAATTTTTGAGAGGCATATCTTGGCTGGGTCAGATTTGTATAATTATACAAATAGCGATGTATAGAGCAGCCATTTAAGGTAATAGAGGATACCAACAATAGGAAAATATATATTAAACTTATTTTGTCCATAAATCTTTTTTTGTCCTGATTTGTTCGTTTGATGTCTTTATAGTTATACTAGAATATATACAATGTAAAAGTGAAAAATGCAAATAATTTTGGTGTAATACTTATGAATGATTGCAAGTAATAAGGACATAATGTGTTATGAGCGCTGCCTGAGTAAGAAATATGGCTTTTTGTTCTGGAATATGGCTTGGTCATCTTTAGGTTTTTCCTTCTTGCCTTTGAATATTATGAGTATTAGAATACTGCATACTAATGTTTTAATGTGGAGAGATATTATGGAAGTTAAAAAAGGGCGTGCTTTTATTGGAAGATTTGATAACAAAGCAGATCTTTTAGGTTCACTGATCAGCTTTTGTAAAAAAGAGAATATCCTGTTGGGTACTTTTACGATCATTGGCGCATTGTCAGCTGCAAAAATGGGGTATTATAAACAAGATGAGCAGCAATATGTTGAATGTTTAGACTTGGACAAGAAATTAGAGATAACCTCTTGTGTTGGGAATGTTTCATTAAAAAATGGAGAAGTCTTTGTTCATGCGCATATTGCTCTTGCAGATCATTCTGGCCATTGTTATGGGGGGCATTTAATGCCTGGGTCAACAATATTTGCAGTTGAGTATTATATTGAAGAGCTAATAGGCTCAGAGTTTAATAGATCGTATGATGAAGAAACAGGTTTGAGTTTATGGAAAAAAGAATAAATGGCCTAAATTGGATATTGATCCTAGTTTTTTCTGTTGGTATTTTTTCGACAGAAGATGTTTTTTCTGGGGATTATATTCTGGACAAGGATAATTCTGAAATCAAGTGCAATATAAACTATTCGCTAATAGGCAAGTATAGACCGGTTTTTGAAGAATTTGAAGCCAATATCTTTTTTAACAAAGATGATCTTGATAGTAGTTTTGTAGAGATAGTAATTAATATTGATAGTATCAAATCAAAATATCCGACACTAGACAGGCTTGCCCGTTCAAGCAGGCTTATGGATTCTGCAAAATATAATACGGCAATCTTTAAAGGCGAGAAAATAAAAAAGGCTGAGGCTCCGGGAGAATATTATGTCGATGGTTCCTTTGATTTTCATGGAGTAAAGCGAGATCTGTCTTTTAATTTTTATCTAAGACAAATAGATATGAAAGGTCCTTATCATAAGGGAAAGGAATTTTTGGAGATTAACGGAAGTTGGAAAATTAACCGAAAAGAATTTGATATAATTTGGCATGATGTTCTTGATAAGGGTGGTATCATTGTGTCAGATCAAGTTTTAATAGACTGGAAATTAACAGCATTTTCGGGAAAAGATAAACATGAATAAAAAGCCGAAAGGATGGATACAGGATACTAGATCCACGGGGGTTACTTGGTTTGGAGTGTTATTGACCGTAGGCGCTTTGTTCAAAATATTTTTATTGTTCAACTATGATTATTACAGGTTTTTATTTCAACCGCTTTCAGATAAAGCAATATTTATTCGGTATGTTATGTCCATTGCTCATATTTTTTTAGGCTTGATATGCGGAATTGGAATTCTTATATTGAGAGATGTTTTCAGGAAGATCGCGATTCTTCTATGTTTTGTAACAGTCCTGACGGTTTATTGGAAACATCCTGTATATGTGTTCAGGAATGTAGCTGTTTATATTGAGCATCAATACAATGGGAAAACTTTTGGTGAAGAAGTTGAGATGTCTAAAGAAGGATACCCTCTTTTCAAAAAAGGATCGAGCATATATGAGCTAGAATATGAGAGTTTCCCTCTGATATCAATGAGCTTTTATTGTATTTATGATATTGTTTTTTGTTTTGCATTTATTTATTTTTTTAATAACAAAAAGGTCAAGGAACAGTTTGTCTAGCAATGGTGGAATTTCTGTTTAGAGAAAACAATATAGAACAATATTTGGATGATCCTGATGCTAAGCTTATGCTTAAATTTAAGGAAGAGGAAGACCCAAGTGCATTTGAAGAATTGATGCGCAAGAATTTTAGTCGCATTATGAACTTTATTTATCGTTTTGTTGCGGACAGAGAGTTGGCAGAAGATCTCACTCAAGAAGTGTTCATAAAAATTTATAATAGTGCATCAAATTATTATCCAAGATCAAAGTTCAAGACGTGGGCATTTACTATAGCTAGGAACATTAGTTTAAATGAACTAAGGAAAAATAAGGGCCAAGTTGTTTCTTTGGACAAGCCTTTTAAGCATGGTGAAGATGACATGTCTTTACAAGTTGAAGATAAGACAGTATCAAAACCAGATGATGAAATTATTAAAGAGGAGCTAGTTGATGCTGTTGGCAAAGCTATTAATGAATTGCCTGCAAATCAAAGGACTGCGATATTGCTTATAAGATATGAGGGCTTTTCTTATGAGGAGATAGCTCGAACAATGAATACGACAGTTTCTGCAGTTAAATCGCTATTAAGCAGGGCAAGAGAGACATTGAAGGAGAAGTTAGCGGACATTGTGTCTGGTTAACTAGTTATATTAATATTAAATAGGCCGAAACTTTACGTAATTTTATGTGTTTATATTATTAGGAGATGGAAAAAATGGATTGCAAAAGATTAAAATCACAAATATATGAATACTTAGATAATGAGCTGCAAGAAGCTGATATGCAACAGTTTAGCGAGCATTTAGGCGCCTGTGCGGAATGTCAGAAAGCATATGAGGCTATTAAGAGAACCTGGGATGCTCTAGAGGTTTTACCAAACGTAGAGCCAACCCCAAATTATATGTCCCGATTCTGGGCGGAAGTTGCAACTAGACAAAATGTTGTTGATAGGGCTAGGGCAAGATTGAGCCAAATGTTTTTAACTTGGAAGCTGGTGCCAGTGTATGTTTCTCTATGTCTTGCGATAAGTGTTTTTGCGATAAGAAATTATATGCAGTTTGAGCAGTCAAGGCAGATATTGGCTGAAATGTCGCAAGAGGAAATTGAAATGGTTGAATATATTGAGTTGGCTGAGAATTATGAATTAATAGATGAAATAGAATTTTTTGAAGATTTTGAGATCATCCAAAATTTGGATGATTTAAGTGTCACGCAGAGTTAGACTGTGCAAATGATAAATAAAAAGACTTTAACATTCATGTTGGCAGCACTCTTTTTGCAGTTTAATTTTATGGTTGCAAATAACTATGTTTTTGGCGAGGAAGAAGAGATAACTGATGAAATAATTGAGATTATAAGTAAGCTTGATCTGTTAGAGAGTCTAGCAATGTTGGAAGAAGATTTGTCTTTTTTAGAGGTGTATCAAGAAGTTAATGAATCTGATGAGTCAGAAATTACAGGAGGAAACGATGATCAATAGAAAGATAAGCATTTTAATATTTGCTTTAGTTATTGGGGTATTTGTCATTCCTCAGACAGGCTCTAGAAATTCATATGCGCAGGGAGAAGAACCTGAAAAGGAAATGATTGAAAAGCGTAACAAACATATCCGAGAAAGATGGGATAACCTTTCTCCGCAGCAAAAACAGGAATTAAAAGCTCGATTGAAAAAATGGAATTCTTTGGGTCAGGAAGAGAAGGATAAGGTGTGGGGAAAATTTAAGAAATATAAAGAGCTTTCTCCTGAAAAGAAGGAAAAGGTAAGAAGGAATTGGGAAGAGGTTAGAAAATTGAGTAAGGAGCAAAGGCATGAACTGATCAGAAAGAATGAGAAATGGAATAGTCTTAGCAGGGAGCAAAAAGATAAGATAATAGATAAGGTAAGGCGTTTTAAAGAGATGAGCCCGGAAGACCAAAAGCTATTACAAGAAAGAAGAAGGAGATGGCAATCTTTGACTCCTGAGCAGAAGCAAGAAATGAGGGAAAGATTTAAAGGACGTCAGGATGAGTTTAAGGAGAAGAGAAAGAATGTTTCGGAAAGGCGAAAAAACCAGAATGAAAATCAAGGACAGTTAAATCAAGGTGAAAATAGGCTAAGAAGAAGAGATGGCAGATTTAAAGCAGGTCATAAGTGATGTAATGACCATTAGTTCAGACCAGAGAATAATGATTAAAGTGTAATGCCTTGCTTGAGATAAATCATTAGTAGAAAAAATGAATAGTTTTTGATACTATACTTGAGCGTGAAAATATAATGTAGGTAATTCTTCCAAACATGTTTAAAAAAATACAAAAATTATTCATTTCTTTATCTGCTGTAATATTGCTATGCGGTTTTTCAAACGATGATTTAGCAAGTATCGAAACTGCAATTATCCAGCAGGATTATAAAAAAGCTGAACAGTTAGCTGGGCAGCTGTTGTCTCAAAAGCCTGATAAAAAAACAGAAAATAAAGCCGGGTATTTTTTGGGATTGAGTGAGCTTCGTCTTGGTAATTACGATGAAGCTAAAAGTATTTTTGAGAAGTTAAGCAAATTACAACTGGATCCAAATTTACAAGATAAAGTTTATCTTGGCCTTTTTGATGTGTATTATTTGCAAGAGAATTATTCCCAGGCCCAGGATGTTGTTCGCGAGTTAATAAAAGAAAATCCAAAATCAGAGTTTTTAAGTTTAGCATATTTAAAGCTGGCACGAGTTTGTTTGAAGCAGGCTGATTGGAGCGATGCAAGGTCATATTTGAAGAAAATAATAAACAACTATCCAGATAGCCTGGAAGTCCATTCTGCTCAGCAGCTGCTTGAAGAAAAGCAGTATTTTGCTGTTCAGGTTGGATCTTTTTTAGAAAGAGAAAGAGCTCAAAAGCTCGTTGATAAATTAACTAAGCGTCACGAGTATGCATACATAGTGGAAACAAAAGATATATCAGGAAAGATGTTTTATAGGGTTAGAGTTGGTCAGTTGTCTTTGCTGAACGAGGCAAAAGAATTAAGATCGAAATTATCAGGTCAGGGATATCCTACCGCAATATATCCTTAGATGAAGAAGTGCAATCCTAATGAGTGAATTAAAGAAAATAATCTTTGTTGTCGGCCCTACTGCTGTTGGCAAGTCTGAAGTTGCATTGCTGCTCGCTAAAAAAATTAATGGTGAGATCGTGTCATGTGATTCGATGCAGATATATAAGGAGATCAATATTGCAAGTAATAAACCATCTGAGCAAGAGATGAAGGATATAGCTCATCATTTGGTTGATATTGTTTCAGTTGAGGATGAGTTTGATGTGTCTAGATTTAACGATCTGGCAGTTAGTGCGATAAAAGATATTCACAATAGAGGTTTGGTTCCAATCGTTGTCGGGGGAAGTGGATTGTATATGCAAATATTATTAGATGGTATTTTTGAAGGTGCTCCTAAGAATCAGGAGCTAAGAGGTGATCTTATTGCAATTGCGAAACAAAAGGGCAATGAATCTCTATATGGTTTGTTGCAAGAAAAGGACCCTATTGCTGCTGAAAAAATACATCAAAATGATCTAAGAAGAATTGTTAGGGTCTTAGAGGTTTGCATGATGGAGAACCGAAGGCATTCTGAATTAAAAGAAGAGAGGAAAGGGCTTTGGGGAAACCATGATATATCTATTTATTGCTTGAATTGTGATAGAGAAATGCTTTATGATAGGATAAATAAAAGAACTGATAAGATGTTTGATGCGGGTTTAGTTGATGAGATCAGGAAAATTGAATGTTTAAAGTTAAGTAAAACGGCTAGAGGTTTAATAGGTATTAAGGAAGTTTTGAGCTATTTGTCATGCGAATGTGACCTTGAAGGTGCTAAGGACTTAATTAAGCAAAATACCAGGAGATTTGCAAAAAGACAACTGACATGGTTTAGGCGGGAAAGTAGGGCAAGGTGGATCAAAGCTGATGAATATTACTCTATAAATGATGTTGTATCTGCTATATTTAAGGGTATTTATTCGAAGGTTGAGTGAAGTAAACTCTTTTATTTCAATTATAAAAAAAGGTAAGAAATGATGAAAAATAAACAAATGATGTATGTTTTTGGAGTAATGTTTCTAGTGTTAATATTATCATCATGTGGGGTTACAAGTAAATTAGATAGAAGGGGTACGGTTTGTTTTAAAAATAATTGTATTGATGTTGAGGTCGCAACAAATTTTAGAGATAGAAGTATTGGTTTGCAGTATAGAAATTCATTAGGTAAGAATGACGGGATGTTGTTTGTTTTTGAAGAAAGTGCTTTTCAGGGTTTTTGGATGAAGGAAACATTTATTCCTCTTGATATAATCTGGCTTGATAAAAGCAAAGAGATCGTTCATATAAAAAGACGTGTTCAACCATGTGAACAAGAACCTTGTAAGATTTATAAATCACCCAAAATAGCAAAGTATGTATTAGAGATAAATTCAGGATATGCTGATACGCTGGGCTTGATGGAGGGTGATATTGCTGTGATAGATTACGAATAAATTCTATTTCAGTAAGTTTGTCGCTAAAGTTTGCTAACGGGTCTTTATTTATTTGGCCTGAATATATGAGTTGCTTGGCCAAAAAATATCTCGGATGCTTCCATTATTGTTTCAGAAAGAGTTGGGTGGGGATGAACGACAGATTTTATATCTGATACAGTTAATTTTTTGTCAACAGCAAGTGCACATTCAGCAATAAGTTCTCCGGCGTTCTCACCTACAATACCTGCCCCTAATATCATTAGAGTTTCTTTATCAACGATAAGTTTTGTTACTCCATCAGATTTATTTGTAGTAAGCGCCCGCCCGCTAGCAGCCCAAGGAAATTTTACTATAACAATATTACGGCCGTCTTCTTTTCCTTGAACTTCGCTAATTCCACAAGTAGCTATTTCAGGGTCAGTATAAACTACTGACGGGATTGTTGATGAAATATTTGAGTTCTTTCCTGATATGCTCTCTACAGCAATTTTACCTTCATGTGATGCTTTGTGTGCCAGCATAGGCTGCCCAGTAACATCGCCAATAGCATAAATGTTTAACGCTGATGTTTGTTTTTGCACATTTGTTTTGATCAAACCTTTTTCATTGATTTTAACGTTAGCTTTATCAAGGCCTAAATTGCTTGTGTTAGGTTTTCTTCCAATAGACAGCAGCACATTTGCATAGGTTTTAGTCCATGATTTTTCATTTTTGTCTTTAAAAGAAACAGAAAGGCCTTGAGGAACTTCCTCGATATTGATCACTTTGGTGTTAACAAATATATCTTTGAACGAAGATCCTAATTTTCTGTAGAGAATGTTTGATAGATCTCGGTCTATTCCAGGCAATATGCTTGGCATCATTTCAACAACAGATGTTTCAGTTCCTAGTGATGAATAAATAGTTCCCGCTTCAAGTCCAATTGCTCCGCCTCCTATAATAAGGATCGATTTGGGAATGATTTTTAAATCAACCAAATCAGAAGAGGTAAGGATTTTGTCAGACACAGGAAAGCTATCTATTGTAATTGGGGATGAACCTGTTGCAATTATTGCATTTTCGAAACTGATCGTTTGTTTAGAATTGTCTTTGGATGTTATTTCTGCAGAATTAGAATTTAAAAAGGACGCTGTGCCTTGAATGTAGTTTATGTTTCGTGCCTTAACAAGCTGTCCAAGTCCATTAGTAAGTCGTTCAATTACGTTGTTTTTCCATTCATTTATTTTGTTGATATTTATATTTGGTTCAGCAAATGAAATGCCAATAGCGGCAGCATCTTTAGAATCATTTAGTATTTTTGCACAATGAAGGAGTGATTTATAAGGAATGCAGCCTCTATAAAGACATGTTCCGCCAGGGTTGATCTCCTTATCAATTAAGGTGACATCAATGCCTAGGTCAGCAGCAAGGAAAGCAGCTGTATATCCACCAGGCCCTGCACCTACTATTAGTAGTTTTGTGTCCATATAATCTTTCTTTTATTAATGCCGAAGGTGGGAGTCGAACCCACATGATTATTCATCACACGCACCTGAAGCGTGCGCGTCTACCAATTTCGCCACTTCGGCAAATTCTCTAAAATGAGCTTTTGTATTTGCCGTCAGTGCCGGTATGGTATTTTTCCAGAAAGGTGTTAAGTCAATACCATTTCGCCACTTCGGCAGATTGTTAATTCAGTATACTTTCAATAATCATGGCTGTCAATGCAAAGGCAAAAAAGTAAAGACAGCGTCATAATTTGTGTTATAATCTTGCCCATGGGACAAAAAATTGCTACAAACAAAAAGGCATATAGGGATTTTCTCCTTTCAGATAATTGGGAATGTGGTATTGAACTCAAGGGGGGGGAAGTTAAATCTGTGCGGGCTGGGCATGTGAATTTTAAAGACAGCTTCGCAAGAATTGAAAATGGAGAGGTTATATTATATAGTTTGCACATTGATCAATATGCGCAGGCAAGCTATATGAGTGACGAGCCTGATAGGGCAAGAAGACTTCTGCTTCACAAACGAGAGATAAAAAAATTAAGTATCGCTTCTAACGAAAAAAAATTAGTGATCATACCTACAAAAATATATTTTAATAATAGAGGCCTTGTTAAGGTTGAAGTTGCATTAGGTAAAGGAAAGAAGCTTTACGATAAAAGAGAAACGATCAAAAAGCGCTCTATTGATAAAGCGATTAGCAGGACGATAAGGTCGAACGCAAGATAATGTTGAATAGTTCGGTGTTTTGATTATAATGATATTAGAAAATTTAGTATTGTTCTTTTAAAAAAGGTAACACATTTATGGGGGTGACATGGTTTCGACTTGAGTTGTTCCTGTATAGGTGGCATGCCGAGGAAGCCTGGTTGGCCTCGTAAAAAAATCTGGGCAACAAATAAATGCAGAAAATGACGCATTAATTGCGAGTGCTGAAAGCATAGCTAACAGCGCTCCTCAAACAGTCGCAGTCTAAATCAGATTGTGCCCTTTTATAAGATATGCCTGTAGTTTTATAAAAGGATCTTAACAGGCTAGTGTGGTCTTGGCCTGCAAGACCATTGCGAAATTATATGGCTGGTCATATTAAATCTTGTTTATCGGAGTTGATATGATGAGATCAAATGATAAACTAAGCATGTAGAGGCTTATACAATACACTATAAGGACCGGGGTTCGATTCCCCGCACCTCCACCAAATCTGTTTTTACGTTCCGAAACATATTGATTGACAACCACTTAGGAGAATGTTAAGATTCTTTTAAGTGGTTGGTGCCCAAATGGTGCCCAAGCGAATATGTGAGGAAATCGTGAGACAATTTAGAATGAAATATTAATAAAGGCAACTTTCTTTAATTAGAGGGTTGTCTTTTTTTTGATTAACTGGTCACAATATGTGACCGGTTAATAGGCATGACCTATCTTGAAGTCGCAAATTGCGACGTCAAGTTTGATATCACAATTTGGGATATCAAAGAAATGTTTTTTGAGGTGCCAAAATGGCACCTCAAGATATGGGTCTAATTGGTATATCTGGATTGACTGGTGCCAAAATGTCACTAGTTAAGTTAATTGGGAGAATGCAATGGTAAAGAAAAAAATGGTTGTAAAAGTAACTGCAAATACAATTCCTCAAGAGATTATTCGTGACATGATTTATTTTGTGCGAGGACAAAAAGTAATGCTTGATTCAGATTTGGCCACTTTA
Organism: Candidatus Omnitrophota bacterium; assembly: GCA_018812705.1. Classification (GTDB taxonomy): domain Bacteria; phylum Omnitrophota; class Gorgyraeia; order Zapsychrales; family Zapsychraceae; genus Zapsychrus_A. The sequence goes on along the minus strand of JAHJCZ010000131.1, from coordinate 7,734 downwards.
TATGGGGTGGAAACAAAACAACTTAAAAGGGCTGTTAAGCGTAACTTAGAGCGTTTTCCTGAAGACTTTATGATTGAATTGACTATTGAAGAGTATGAGTCTTTAAGGTGCCAATTTGGCACCTTAAAGAGAGGCAAACATAGTAAATATTTACCATTTTCTTTTACTGAACAGGGAGTGGCGATGTTATCAAGTGTTCTAAATAGTGATAGAGCAATTCAAGTTAATATCGCTATTATGCGGACATTTACTCAGTTAAGGCAATTAGTTTCAGTACATAAAGAATTGGCTAATCAATTGAAAAAGATTGAGAAAAAGGTTGGGCAACATGATGAAGATATTAACGCAATTATTGATCTATTAAAACGTTTGCATTCTGAGCCAGAAAAGAAGAAACAACCTATTGGATTTTATCCACAAAAAAAGAAACAAAAATAGATGGCAACTTAAAGAAAAAAAGAAATTCATATTTTATTGATTATCATGGTCATGGTAGAAGAAGTCGGAAGAAGGGGATGTGTTTTGAAAATATTTCCATAAAATAAAAAGTCCCTCATTTCTGAGAGACCTTCTACCGACCGGGGACACCCCGATCCTTTAAATCTATTGAAAGTATATCACTAATTTTTAATTGTTTATAATTATTTTTGATAAGTTGGTGGTCGCAATTTGCGACCACATATTGGAGGTGCCAATTTGGCACCTTAAAGGAAGTTCTTGGAAAAATAAATTATGGCTACTTTACGTAAAAAAGGCAATGCATACTTTATAGACTATCGTGTTGATGGTCGAAGGAGGCGGAAGAATGTCGGCAAGGCTAAGAAGATCGCTGAGCTTGCACTTAAAGACTTTGAAGTCAAGATCGCACGAAAAGAACTGGGCTTTGAAAAGAAGGATAGTACATTAAGCAAGCTTCTATTAGATTATCAAGAATATTGTAAGACCAATGTTGCACCATCTACTCAGCAACGTTATAAAGCGATCATAGATAACTTTAAAAGATTCTTAAAGATAGATTATCCTCATCTGGAGATGATCTCTCATTTTACTCCAAAGATGTTTGAAGATTTTAAATCCTATCGAAAGGGAGAGGGTGCACATAACCGCACTATTAATGCAGAACTGGTCGTTCTTCGCATGATGTTTAGGTTAGCTATCCAGTGGGGCTATTCAAAAGAAAATCCTACAGATGGCGTATCAAGGCTTCGAATAATGAAACAAGTTGCACCAAGATTTTTGACTGAGGAAGAATGTAAGAAATTGTTGGATGCAAGTGACGAATGGCTTTACCCGATATTCTTTACTTTCATGAACACTGGAATGAGAAAAGCTGAGCTAGAGAATCTTGAGTGGACTGATATAGATCTTGAACGTCGAAAGATAATGATCGTTGAAAAAGCGCACTGGTCTCCAAAGACAAATGAAAGAGAGATCCCTATTAATGATGGGATGCTTGAAGTTTTAAGGAAACAGAAGGTAAAAGCAAATGGATCAAAATATGTTTTTCCTGATGAAGACGGAAAACAGATCTATAAGAACCGTCTTCGCAAAAGATTAATGACATTAGCAAAGCAGTGCGGTTTTCCTGATGTAACTAAGATACACTCTCTGCGTCATACATTCGCATCACATTTAGTGATGAAAGGTGTTGATCTTGCAACGATCAAGCAGCTTATGGGGCACTCGGATATTGATACTACGATGATCTATAGCCACTTGACGGAGAAACATGTTAATGATGCAGTTGAGAGGTTGGTTTTTTAGTCTTTTTTCTCTCGCCTTGAATATTTCAAATTTAAATCATTTGTATAATGAAGATTTGGATAAAGAATCAAAATATTCTTTAATCTGCTTTAAAAGTCTACTAGCTTAGATAGGCTGATTTTAAATACTTTTGCTAATTTGTTTAGCGTGATAGCCGTAGTGTTGTGGATTGTGTGGGTAACTTGAAAAGTTATCCAAGTGATGTGGGCTGCTATTTAGAACAGTCCACAGAAAGGCACTATCCACAAGCATAGATTAAGATGATATTTAATTCTAATTTTTACACAAAAAGTAATCAAAGTGGTCTCAAGAAGAAAATGTTAAAAATTTAACTAAAAAAATTGGATTTTTTAATCTTCAATAAAACCAAGAGTTAGATAAAAAGATATAAAAATGGTAAGAGGAAATTATTTTATCAAATCGACAAAAGTAATTATTTTGCCAAAAACCTTATGATGTACGACAGTCGTAATATCTGCTAATATCAATAAAAAGCGACATGTTACAAGTTCTTTGTTGATAGACAGGGTAAAAATGAGTAAAATAACGAAGAATTTGATTAAATTTAAACTGCGATGTCCTAATTAATAAAAAATAAGACTGTCGCATATTAATTGTTATGCACATAAGAAATAATTGAAATAAAATTTATTATGGATCAAATTATAAAAAAATGGAATTACAAACAAAACTTGCATCAAAAGGCTCAATGGTACAGATATTTCGGGGAATACATCGAACTGGTTGATTTAATTTTAGAAAAAACCAAACAATCTCAAGTAACGGTTATTTCACTCCCTACTTTATTTTTAATGCGTCACACAATAGAATTGGGTTATAAGACGAATTTATTTTTCTTAGAAGTACCATTTAAAACTAGTGGTAAGTGTGCGCATATGTTAAATGAGTTACATAAAAAGCTTGAAACTAAAGTAAGCTCTATCATTCTGAATTATGAAGCTACTATTAAAAAAGAAATTATGAAACGAATTAAAAGTTTGTCAAAATTTAAAGGCATTTTTGATGAATTAGATAATTTTTCATACGCATTTAGATACCCTGTAACTACGGATATGAAAATAAAATCATTTAAGCCGAATGATTCGATTAATATAGCTAAAATTATACCCGCTTATGAACTAGCAATAAATACATTAAAGTACACTACAGACGTATTGGATGATTATATTGAAAATAACTAGCATAACAAATCGCTTGAGGTAACGCCTGACAGCGTACCTCAGCTTTAGCGTTATGCCTTAAAAAATACATGGACAGATTATACGAAATAGAAGATATACTTGAAGAGTTAGCAGAAGAGATAGAGCCTCACCTGCAACTTATCCCTGAGTTTTTTTCAAAAATAAAAGACACAGATAAGCCGTTGTCAGTTTTCTCAATGTCTACCTTTTTTCCCAAAATTGAGAGTATACGTTTAGGAATATTCGAGGTGGCAAAAATTGAAGAATACTATTCATTAAATATTCTGTTTAGATCACTAATAGAACATTTCGTTAGAGCACAATATATTTGGATGAAGACCGTTGAAAATAAGAATGACGAAATTGGTATTGACTATTGGGTGTTTGGTCAAGATCAGGAGAATATCGATTATGCAAAAGCTCTTCAAAAGAGTTATTCAACAATTGGCATAAATCCAGAAGTTTCTCCAATCGAAACCTTAAAGAAAATTGGTGTTATATCAAAAGATAAATCACAGAATAAAATACGAAAAAAAGTAGATCAATTTAAATATAGCAACATGATTCACTTTATTGCCAATAGAATGAAGTCAAAAGAAAATAGTGAAGCACCAATATTATTTTCTATTTTTCCTCGATATTCTGAGCTTTCTTCTTGTGTTCATGGAGGACCGGATTCAGTTGGTAGCTATCAAAAAGGGCCAAAAGCCATGAAAGAAATTGTCGAAATGGCCACTTTTTCATCGTTACATATAAGGTGGTTGTCAAATGTGTTGTTCTATCAATATGACAAAAGTATTGAACCGTTATGTCAAATTACACGAAAATATCTTCATAAATTTACAGGGCATAACAACTCAATTCAGTGGACCTCCGGGGCAGCTGGCGCCGCCCCTTCGAGCCGCTGATTTCGATCGTTAGGCATAAAATTATGGACAATATAGAATTCTCTTGGCCAGATGTACGCCGCTCAATATTTGATATGGCAGGTTTAGCAAGTGATTCATCAACAAAGTGTTTTATTGACCATATGGGGATGTCATCTTTCGGCTATGATTATCTTGCAGATCAGTATAAACGAGCAGCAGACATGATCGTGGCCTCAAAAACTGGCGGCAGTGACTCGCGTCATCCAGATGGTCTTTTTATGCCTGTAAGCTATCTTTACCGACATGCTCTTGAACTGAAACTCAAAGGATTGTTGGATATAATTATGCAGTGCAATTTACATCATGGTGATGATAGCGATCTTTCTGGCCACAATTTGATGGATATATGGAAAAAAATTAAGACAATATTAATTAATCAGTGGCCGACTGCTGACAAAAAATCTCTCAATAATGTAGAAGCCTTGTTGTGTGATTTTCATCGCATTGACAAGTCTGGACAAGCTCTGCGATATCATGTGCATAAGAGTGGTGCAGAAGTTAAAAAGAAATTCCCCAAAATTGTACGGTTGGAACTGCTGTCTGAGGCATTTAATGAAATGTATCATTTGCTTGATGGGTGCTTCATGCACTTTGAAAACATGCTTGAAAATATTAATGAAATGCGTAATGAATATTCATAGATTGTAGCCTAACAAATCGCTTGAGGTAATGCCTAGCGACGTATCTCAGCTTTAGCGTTAGAAGAAAAACAAATAAATTAATTGGAATCATATGAAGGATAAGATTAAAGCATATATTCTGGAAACAGATGATTTTACTAGTGAAACGCAAATAGAACGGTGGCAACAAAAAGTTGCAACTTTTCTTCGTGAAGCGCTTAATCTTAAAAATTCTGATGATTTTAGAGCACTACAATTAGGGGTAAACAACTTCGATGATTTATCCAGGCAACTTGGATTTCTTGATGCGTTATCATTAGAAATTGAACGGGCCTCAAATAAAACAAGTTCTGAAGGAATTAAAACAATTGAAGGAATTGTGAATAATCAAGAACTTATTAAGCTCATAGAAAAGCTTAAGAATATTATGGTTTCGGTATCGACTGGTGGTCAGCGTATACAAGATGTCAAATCCGAATATCAACAAACTTACGGTGAGGTTGATATTCAACTCAGAAATTGTAAACTCAAAAATCCAAATTCTTATTCAGATCTTTGGGAGTGGTATGGTCGTTGGAGTAATGGTGATTTACCATCTTATCAATCTCGAAGACAATTTCTTGCTGAAATGTTTAATCCAATTCTACAGGAACTGAGAAATCGAGTAGCAGGAAAACAACCAGCCATCCTTCAAGAGCCAACTGGATGGACAAGAGTTGATCGAACGATTGGAGAAATACGAAGTCGTCTGGCATCAGCAAAAACAGAAGAACAATACCAAGCAATTGGCCTCTTATGTCGCGATGGATTAATTTCGCTTGCACAAAGTGTATACGATCCAGTGAGACATCCAAGCATGGATGGCACACAACCTAGCCAAACAGATGCAAAAAGAATGCTTGAAAATTATATTACAAGTGTTTTATCTGGCAGTTCAAATGAAGCAGCACGAAAACACGCCAAGGCTGCATACGAACTTGCAAATGATCTTCAACATAGAAGAACAGCAACATTTAGACAAGCCACACTATGCACAGAAGCCACTGCGTCTATTATCAATGTTATTGCAATTATTTCTGGGAGATACGACCCAGAATAGAATTAAGATTTCTAACAAAATGATTCAGTCCATGCCAAGGCGGGGCTGATCTTATCGTTAGGCAGGAAATGAAAATATCTGACCATATCCAAAAATCACTTGATGCATGTGATAGACGTGATCTCGATTCTGCAATGCTCTTCACATGCCTAGCTATTGATGGAACATCAAAGAAAGTCTATCCGGAAATCAATAGTGTTGGAAAGAGATTCCGAAAATTCATCAGAGATCAATTAGACATTATTGAGCTTATGTTTGGCGGATTAAATCTTCAAGAAACTGTTTTTCCTTTTACAAACAGTAAGGGAGAAATTGGCATGAAATTTGAGGATATAATATACGAAAAATTTCGATGTAATTTTGCACATGGTAACGAGCTTGAAAAAGGATATGGTATTAATTTAAAGATAGCTGAACATTGCCAACAATTTGAGGTGAATATAAAAGATCAATCAATGACTATGCCTGAAAGCAGTATTTTTGCTTTAGGAATTGTGTGTATCCTTGCTTCACCAAACAAAGATCAGCAAATAGGCAGTAATAGCTATTACTATTATGATGGCATTAATAAATTCGTTATTGACCGATGGTGGGGTAAGGAAGATTGTGCTCGCCAGATTATGGATTTTGATAATCAAGTTAGAGTGAAAATGGATTTTTCGAATGTATGGCCAAGAGCCTAACACTTTGTGATCTGGTGATGTAAACGTTCGCTTCTGAAAGGAGAAGGCGTATTGAAGCAAAATATAATCCAAAGCTATCCCCTGCCTTGAAATTTCTCTTTTTCCCCTCGAAATTATCACAATAAGTAGAGCTTTTTGACAAAAACGCAAATATTTCCCACACTTTTATGCGTGGGGAGTGATTATTTTAAATTATTTTCAGAAATTTTGGCTAAAAACGCATTTTTCCCAACATATGTATATGGAGGGATGCGTTTTTTTGTTATCTTACAAGCACCCTTCCAGATAGCTTCAAATTAAGAAATTTCTAATTTATTTTCGATGAAAGTGTCTAAAAACGTATTTCTTCCAGCATATGTATATAGGAGGAGGAATTTTTAAATTATTTTTGATTGAAGTGTCTAAAAATGCAAACTTTCTAACATATGTATATAGAGGGAAAATTTTTTAAATATTCTGGCAAAAAGTGCGGTTTATCCAGCATGTGTATATGGGAGAGGAAATATTTTTAAATTATTTTTGATAAAAGTGTCTAAAAACGCATTCTTTCCGACATTAGTATATAGAGAGGGAAGTTTTTAAAAACATTTTGGCAAAAAAGGCATTTCTTATGACATATGTAAGTAGGATAAGAATTTTTTTAAATTTTTTTAAATAAAAGTGTCTAAAAATGCGTTTTACTCGCCATTCTATAGTAGAGAGAGGAAATATTAATTTTTTTAAAATAATTTGGCTAAAAAGGCAATCTTTCCACCATACCATTGTAGAAGGAGAAGTTCTTAATGATTATAAACCAAGACAATATAAATGGAATTATTAAAAACATGATTCAAAAGATCATTAATTTATTGTTCACCCGAAGCATTACAAAGTCATTATATTTTCGTAATGACTTTGTAATGGAGAAATCTCCTAAATCCTTTTATTTCAAAGGGAATCTGTTCACTGGCGTTCACAGATTGTTCAAGACCCCTCTCTCTCAACCAATGTTTTGATTTGAGAGATAGGGGTCTTAAACGACCCTTTGAAATAAAAAAGAAGGAGATTTCTAGCTTTGTTGTTAACGGACACGAAAAGTGTACCAGAGGAATTTGACAATTTTATATGAATTTTAGGATCGCAACCTGAAGATTCGAGAAATATTTTATTATTAGTTTAATAAGCCATTCCAGACCGTGGTTTACTGGGGTGGCTTTTTTTGGTTTAAGTAAAGGATTGATCTGATGAGGAAAATATCATTGAAATTTCAGATTCTTAGATTTGTGGCAGAGCAGGGAATTGTTACGGTTGATAATATTAAGAATAAGTTTAACTGTAAGAAGGAGTCAGTAAGGGTAATTATGTCACAGTTGGGAATCAGTCATTATAAATATGGTGATATACAGCATGGGTTATGGTTTATCGGAGATCAAAAGTTATTTGGATTATTAAGGACGT
>JAHJCZ010000130.1 GCA_018812705.1 Candidatus Omnitrophota bacterium | reverse complement strand
GAATTTAAATTAACCAATAAAGAAGGCCAGTCCTGGACTTCTTTTAGATTGTTGTATAAAGAACACAAGTTCGCTTATGCGCAGAAAAATGAGCCGACATTTCCATTTAAGTACATGAAAATAGTTTGGCTTTATACGGAAGTAGAAGGTGGTGTTCTAATGACATGGATTCAGGATTTTGAAATGGATCCTGGAGCTAAGTTCACAGATGAAAAAGTTGTTGAGCTGGTTAATGAGCATTCACAGCATAATTTAAAGATATTTAAAGAAATAATTGAGAAGGAACTAAAGGAAGCTTAGTGAGGTTAAAGAAAGCATCGTGCAGATAGTTAGTGAGAAGAAAGTAATATATTTCCTGATTTGTTTGGGCTGTATAACTGTATCGTTTAATGTTGCGGCGATAACGGCTGCTATACCAGTAATAAGCTTAGATTTGAAATTGCCTGCAATCCAAGTATCTAAAGTTATTCCTTTTTATATGATACCTTATGGTATTGGTGCTTTGATCTATGCTCCTTTGACAAGAAAGATTTCGTACAGGGCTGTTCTAGCAGGCACATTGGCTTTGTTTTCAATAGCTTGTTTTGCTTGCGGTATTAGCAATGATTTAAACAGTTTTTTATTAGCAAGAATAGCCATGGGAGTTACTGGTGCTAGCACTATTCCTTTAGGGCTTATGCTTATTGGGGAACTCTTTGATAGAAACGTTAGAGGCAGATTGGTAGGATTGTTCTTTGGATGCAGTTTTTTTTCTTCTCTTGCAGGTATTGTTTTAAGTGGTCTCGCAAATTGGAGATGGTTATTTTATGTGCCTGCAATAATTGCAGCATTGAGTTCAGCTTGCTTCTTTATTCTTAAATCTCAGTGTTTGAAGAGGGTTAATTCTAGCAGTGTGAATTATTTTAAAGCATTTAGTGATGTTAAGATAAGAAATGTTTTTATATTTATTTTTGCTATAAGTTTCTTCTATCATGGTGTGCATAAGTGGTTTGGTATTTATCTTGACAAGGCTTATGGTATGGATAAGTTAACAATAAGTTTTTTCTTTATTTTGGGAGCAATTGGCGGAGTTGCAGGTCATCTTCTAGGCGGTTATATTTCTGACAAAAAAGGAAGATTGATCTCCTGTTATATTGGAATTATTGGTTTAGCTTTGTCTATGATGGCTCTTGCAGGTCATTATTCTTTTGTCGTTCTTGGCATGCTTTTAGCCCTGGTTTCAGTTTTTTGGACTATAGGTCATAATGGAGTATCAACTGTTCTTACGGATTTTCCTGATAGTGATAGGCCTGTAATTGCAAGCTTGAATTCTTCGGTTCGTTTTATTGGTGGGGGAATTGGATTTGCTGTTAGCAGTTATTTTGTTGATAATAGTTTTGGATTGACATTTTTGGGAATAGGAATTTGTACGTTCCTGTTGACGTTTTTTGTTAAAAGATTAGTGCCCCAGCATTAAAAGTTGGGTGTTAAAATGAACGGAGGGGTTAAGTGGATTTAAAGGGTAAAAATGTAATTATTACTGGTGCATCTAGAGGCATCGGGAAAAGTATAGCCATTAAATTAGCTGAATGTGGATGCAATGTTATAATTGCGGCAAGGAATCAGGAAGCATTAGATAATACTGTTGAGGAAATCAAGAGCAAGGCAGCTGGTGTTAAAGTTATTGGCCTGTCAACAGATGTTAGTAAGCTTGAGGATCTTCAAAGGCTTTCAGATACTGCTTTTTCAGAATTTGGTGGTGTTGATATTTTAATTAACAATGCTGGTGTATCAAGTCAGTATCCATTTGATAAGCAACCTTTGGAAGACATTGAAAAATTAGCTCATACTAATTTTTTAGGATATGTTAGATTAATTAGATTAGTTATTCCGCATATGATCGAAAAGAAAGCAGGTTCTATTATTAACATGGTCTCGGGTTCAACGCTAGTTGATCCGGTACCGAAGACATTTGTTACTTATAGTTCGCTAAAAGTTGGTTTGAGAGCATTCCTTAAAGGATTATTCTGGGAAATGAGAGATCATGGAATAAAGATAACATCAATTCTTCCAGGTGTTGTTGATACAGAGCTTACTGGAAAATTAGATAATATTACAGAAGAACAAAAAGAAAGATTAATGACGCCTGATGCTGTTGTGGACATGGTTATGTTTGCATTATCAGTGCCGCAAAATGCATGTCCGCTGGAACTTGCTGTTATTAATCAGCAAACACCATGGATAAAACCAATCATTGATTATGATCAAAAGCAGGCTAAATAGTGGTGTTTGGAAGGTGTTTAGTTGTAAATATTATTTTTGCACTCGAAGCTAATCGCTGGTAACTTAAAAAAAGAGGAGGATTAAATGGACAAGACGGTAGCAACATTCAAGAAAAACAAATTCCAAGAGATAAGAGTTGGTATCCGTGAGTTTAAAGGAAATGACCTGATTGATATCAGAACATGGACAATGACTCAAGGTACTGAAGAAATGGTCCCAACTGCTAAAGGTGTTTCGATTAACGTTCACCTAATTGATGATTTGAAAAAAGCTTTATCAAGGGCAGAAGAGGTTCTTAAGGAAAACGGTTTAGCTTAATATGTAAGATTCGTAATTCAACTTAGTTAATAATTATTAGAATTCTTATGTGTTCTTTTAATTGGTTTCGATTTAATTTTTACAAAAGATTTAAGTTGTATTTCAGCTTTATTTTATCTTTAAGTTGTTGTTAAATCCTGCAATTATTTTATCTGTTGGACTTCAAAATGAATAATATTATTGATTGCCATAGTCATTATATGCCAAAGGAAGTGGCGCAAAATACTGCTTTCTTTAAGGTTGCTTGGTCAGATGTTGATCGACAGTTGTCTGCAATGGATAGTAATGGTATAGATAAAGCTCTTCTTTTATATCCTACCAGTGATGCTCATCTAAAGATGAATGGTTGGAAAAATGTTTGCAAAATATATAACGCAGAGATTGCTAAGGTTGCAAAAGAAAACAATGACCGCTTTATTGGAGCAGGTATAATTCCTGGTGATAATGAGAAGGATATTATAGAAGAGTTAAAGAGTATTCATGACCTTGGATTTAAGGTTGTTTCGGTTGCATCTAGTTATAGCGGAAGGTATTTAGATGATGAAATGTATGATTGTTTGTTTGAGTACGCTTCAAAAAATGATGTGTGTTTGCATATTCATCCACAGATAATCAATCCAATTGGGGAAGAAAGAGTTAAAGACCCTTTATTGAGCCCTGTTTTGGAATACGTCTTTGATGTTTCCATGAGCTTGGGCAAGCTTATGATGAGTGGGGCACTACTCAAATATAGCGATGTAAAGCTTATATTTGCCCATTATGGGGGGGTTTTGCCATTTGTTGCGGAAAGGTTCGATAATACGTATTTAATGCTTAGAAGGCGGGATTTTGTTAAAGACCTAACAAAATTGCCAAGCCAATATTTTAGTAATCTCTATTTTGACTCAAGTGGCTGTAAATCGGCTGGTGCTCTAGCTTGTATGCTTGAAGTAGTAGAGGCTGACCATATTTTGTTTGGCAGCGATTATCCTGCTAATCAGAATATACAAAGGTCGATTGAAGTCATTATGGAGGCTCAAATTAGTGATGATCAGAGGTCTTCAATAT
>JAHJCZ010000129.1 GCA_018812705.1 Candidatus Omnitrophota bacterium | reverse complement strand
TTGATGATTGTTCTGAATTTGATAGAGATTTTCTGAAACGATTCTGGGAAGGATACCAGAGCGGATATTTCCCGTGTGCAATCTTGTAATGAGAAATGAGACTGAAAGACCGGAAGCTTTAGAATCAGGGGCAACACTACTTGTAGGCACAAACAAAGAACGCATTGTCGAACAAGCAACAAAACTCATAGAAGATAAATCCCATTATGAATTTATGTCAAAAGCAATAAATCCATATGGTGATGGAAAAGCCGCAAGTAGAATCGTGTCTAGGATCATTAAAGATGCCCAATAGTAACCATTCCGATCCAAAAGTAAGCATTATATTGCCATCATATAACGGCTCAAAATTTATTAAACGCTCTATAGATAGCTGTTTGCGACAATCATATTGTAACATTGAACTTATTATAATAGATGATGGTTCAACTGATAACACTCTGGAAATCTCAAGAACCTTTAGGGACAAAAGAATGGGCATTATCAGTACTGGCAGGAATCTTGGCATTGTAGAATCATTAAACATTGGTTTCAATTTTGCATCCGGAGATTATTTAACTTGGACATCAGATGACAATTATTATTCTTTAGACGCTATAAAAATAATGGCTAATATTTTAAACAAAACCAGATCAGTTGATTTTGTTTATTCAAACTATTCAGTAATTGATGAAAATGGGGATTTTATAAAAAAAGGTAAAGTTAAAAAGCCAGCCCTACTTGATATTGATAACTATATCGGAGGCTGCTTTCTTTATCGAAGAAGCGTTTATGAAAAGGTGGGCAAGTTTAATAAAGACGCCTTTCTTGTCGAAGATTATGAGTATTGGTTGAGAATTCGCAAAAACTTTAACATGAAGATGCTCAATGATAATTTGTATACCTATACAATGCACTCAGGTAGCATAACTGCTAAGCATAAAACTGAAGCAATACAGCAGCAGGTTGAGCGTGTCAGAGAAGGCTATATGTGTCTTTGGAGAAAAGAATATTTTCTGGGCAGAAAGCACTATTATGATCGCAACTATAAAGAGGCAAAGAAGTCCTTAATTAAATCATTATTAAAATATCCTTTTAACATCCAAGCTATACGGTTATTACTATTGATATATTTGAATCCGAGAATAGTAAGCAATATCCGAATGTTAAAAAACAGAGTAAAGAAAAACTAAAATGTGTGGGATTTCCGGATACATTCTAAAAGAAGAAAATTCTAATAATAGCCTTATAGTTAGCAAGCTTCTTGAGCCTATTAAACATAGGGGTCCAGATGATGAAGGGGTCGGCCTAATTTCTAGGAAAGATAGCACATTTAAATTATTTAAGACTGATTCAACAGTAGGACCTTTAGCTGCTGACTTGCCACATTATTCAAACAATGATCAAAAATTCAACCATGATCTAGCTTTTATCCATACCCGATTTTCTATTATTGATCTTACTAGCGCTGGGCACCAGCCATTTATGAGTCAGGATAAGTCCATAATAGCGATTTTTAATGGGGAGATTTACAATTATATTGAATTGCGAAATGAACTTAAATCTGAAGGAGTTACGTTTAAGACTTCATCAGATACTGAAGTTCTAGTTGAAGGTTACCGTATTTGGGGTAAATCATTATGGACAAAAATGAATGGCTTTTGGGCTATTGCTTTATATGATTTCAATACAAACAAGGTCATTCTTTCAAGAGATAGAATTGGTGTAGCCCCATTATATTATCGAATCACTGATAAAGGTTTCTACTTTTCAAGCACGATCCAAGCATTAATTAATATATCTCCATCTGATATAGATCCAAATTTGGATTCTATATTTGGTTATTTGCAAACAGGCATAAAAGATCAGGATAATTCAACTTTCTATTCTGATATTAATAGCTTACCTGCAGCTTCAACAATAGAATTTGAACTTAATTCGTGTGATTACAATAGATCAAGAATAATTGAATTTTGGGATCTGCCTAATTCAAGGTTATCGACCCATGACATTTCTTTTGGTCAAGCTGTTAAAGAATTTAGAGATATCTTCTTTAATGCTGTTGATATCAGGCTTCGCGCAGATGTTAAAATAGCATTTGAACTAAGTGGGGGATTAGATAGTTCATCTGTTGTTGCGGCTGCGGCTGAATTAAGAAATAGCGATATTACTACTTATACTGCTAGCCTAAAAGATGCCGACGAAGAACCCTTTGCTAGGTCAATACTGAAAATATATAAAATCGATTACAATGTTATAAGGGACATAGAAGATGACTTTGTTAAAGATTTTGGATATTTTTCAAAAGTAATGGAAGAACCTTATGATAATCCAAATGCTTACACTCATCATAAAATGCTCCAAAAAATGAAATCTAAAGGTGCGCATGTTGTAATAACAGGAGCTGGCGGCGATGAAGTATTAGCTGGATATGAAGCAAGTTTTTGGCCTAAAGCTTATAAGGAACTAAAAGCTGGTGGCTTTAGGTCTTTTGTTTTTGCTGATTGGTATGAATTTAAACGAAGGTTTAAAACCTTAAACAGTTCAATAGACATGTTAAAACATTACGTATCTTTACCAAAGAGAAGAATAAATAATCTTTTTCACAATGATTCACATCCATCTTACAAGCAAGTAGATACTAGCGCCTCAAAATATCAGCAGCTTTATAACAATCTGTCTTTCCATGGACAATCCATTTACCATTTCAAAACAGCTTTATTGCCATTTTATATGAGAAGCAGCGATCATTTTACTATGGGAATCCCCATTGAACACAGGTTCCCGTTACTTGACCATAGGATAGTAAGCTTTGGCCTAAAGATGCCAATTCAATATTTATTCAATAATGGCTGGACAAAATATCTTCTTAGAAAAGCAATGGAACCTTATCTTCCAAAAAAAATAGTTTGGCGAAGGAAAAAAATGGGATTTTCCTTTCCCTACAAGATATTTTTTCAAAAGCACAAAAGTTCATTTAAACCTTTAATTAATTCTCTCTCCAAGATCGACATCATGTTAAGAGATGATGAAAGCTATGAATCACTTCTAGAGAACGATCCTGTCCTATTATGGAGATATTTATCCGTAGCAATCTGGATAAAATATAATTTAGGGGCTTAGTATTTATGAAAATAGCAATATTTGTTGACGCATTTCCATGTATTTCTGAAACTTTTATATTAAATCAGATTACAGGGCTTATTGACGCAGGGCATGATGTTTTAATCTTTTCTGGTGCTAGGCCGGATGAAATGGAGTTTCACCAGGAAATTCGGCAATATGAGCTGCTAAAACACACCTATTACCACAATGATAAACCTTCCAACAAAATTATTAGAGTTTTAGAAGCTGTTTGGCTATTTTTTACCAATATTGGTAAAAATCCTAAAGCAATCCTTAACTCATTAAATATTTTCAAATATGGTAGAAATGCTCTTGCTCTTTCTTTGTTTTACAAGACAGTCCTTTTTATTAATTTAGGTGAGTTTGATATATTATTCTGTCATTTTGGTTCAAATGGCGAACTTGCTGCTTTATTTAAAGAAATCGGAATAAAAGGCAAACTAGTTACAATGTTCCATGGTTATGACATAAGAAGCGGGATAACTTCAGGGCCTGGTATTTTCTCTAAGCTTTTAAAATATGGCGATTGTTTTTTAAGCATTTCAAGTTATAACTATTCACATCTTATTGAATTTGGTGCTGATCCAAAGAAAATAGTATATCATCCTGTTGGAATAGACTTAAATAGATACTCGCTTAAAACAACGAATAACAGCCAAGACAACAGCAATGTTATCATTTTGACAATTAGTAGATTGATTGAAGAAAAGGGATTGGATTTTGGAATTCGCGCAATCAACCATCTCGTTAATGAAAAAGGATATACGAATATAAGATATCAAATATTGGGAAATGGCCCACTTATGGGAAAATACAAAAATTTAGTGAACCAGCTGAATTTAAATAACAATGTCCATTTCTTCGGATCTCAACAGCACGAGGGAGTTGTATCAGCGCTTAAGAATGCAAATATTTTCCTTCTCCCAAGCATTGCTGAAGCTCTTCCAGTTGCTCTAATGGAAGCTTTGGCTGTTGGATTGCCAGTTGTAGCAACAAAGGTTGGAAGTGTGCATGAAATTGTTTTAGACAATGAATCGGGCTATCTAGTAGATTCTGGAAATTTTATGTTGATCGCTGAAAAACTTGAACAGTTAATGAACGATAGAGACTGCTGGAATAAAATGGCCAGCATTGGACATGCTCACATTGAGAAACATTATAATATTGAAATTCTTAATAAAAAGTTAGTTAATATATTCTTAAATCTAATAAATAATTCTTAGGAGAATTAAAATAAGATGCTTGTATCAAAATAATAGCCTCATTAAATAGGAGACAACAATATGTGGATATTAGAATTTATATTTTTCTTCGTCACTTTAATTTTAGCTTGGTCATTATTTGGATACTTATTACTTATTTGGTTTTTAGGGCTATTCAGAAAACAAAGACCATTAAAAATGATTACAGACTTTCCAATGATGTCATTAATTATTCCTTGTTATAATGAACAAGATAACATTCTTGAAAAGTTAAAGGACACAAGGAATTTAGAATATCCTAAAGAGCAACTTGAGATCATATTTGCAGATGGAGGGTCTGAAGATAATACTTTGTCACTTTTAAAAAAGAGTATTAATGAAGATGAAAATATTAGAGTTATCAATTGCCCAAAAAAGGGCAAGATCAATCAAGTCAACCATGTATTGCCTGGGTTAAAAGGAGAGATAATAGTTAACTCCGATACTGATAGCAGATTAGATAAGCTGGCTCTTAAATGGCTTGCTACAGAATTCTCGGTTGCAGATGATATTTATGTTGTTGGAGCTTACTGTTATCCGGCAGATACTATAAAGGTTGAAAAGTATTATTGGAGTGCGCAAAATAGATTTAGATTAATTGAAACTGATGCAAGAAGTTCCTCAATTGTGATTGCCCAATGCTATGCTTTTAGAAAAACCCTGCTAAAAGCCTTTCCAGATGATGTGATAGCTGATGATATTTATATTGCCTTTTTAGCAAATTCATTTAAGAAAAGAACCATATACTCAAGATATGCTAAAGCAATTGAAACCAGGGTACCCAAGAACTATTCCGAATTCATTCCTCACAAATTCAGAAAAAGCAATGCTTTCCTAAGAGAATCACTTAGGTTCCTGTATAAACTTCCAGAAATGGGCAATTTCTGCAAAGTAATGCTGCTGACAAGGATATCTCAGCAATTGTTATTACCTTGCACACTTTTATTCTGGTTTTTACTCGCAGGAACATTAATGACCCTGTTTAGATTTGATTTAGTGTTCTTCTCAATAATTTTCTTAAGCGTGCTCCTGATTCTAACCAGCAAAATATTTTCAACCGTTATATTACCCGAAGAGAACTATAAGCCTTCTATTAAAACCATCATTGAAGGCTACGCAATTACAAATTTAATCCTAATTGCTACTGGTGTTAGCTATCTGTTTTACAGACAAGAAAGCTCATACCGTCGCTTTTCAATCGATCCTAAGAAAAATGAAAAATGACAACTTTAAATGAATTTCTTCTAAATTTGAAATATGCTTTTAGGTTTAATAAACCTTTATTAACCGCCAGACTTGCTTCTGCATTAATTAAAACTTCCATCTTTAAAAAGCCACCTTTAAGGTATGTTGATTTTTCCATTGATTTTTCCTGCAACCTAAAATGTAAACATTGTTTTGCGACTGTTCTGCGCGATCCACGAAGAAAAAAGATGTCTCCAGATGATTATCATAAAGTTGCTAAGGATTGCATGAAGCTTGGCACGGTTAATTTCTCTTTTCAAGGTGGAGAACCGATAATGATGAAAAATTTACCGAATATTATCAAATCCTGCCAGCCAAGAAAAAATTTAATATCTGTTACAACAAATGGGACATTAATTAATGAAAAAAAGATCCTTGAGCTTAAATCATGTGGCGTAGATATACTGACAATAAGCTTAGATAGCTCGATTGCCAAGGAACATGATGAGTTTAGAGGAGAAGCTGGCACTTTTGATAAAGCACTAAATGCTATTAAATTAGCAAAACAACATGGTTTAAATGTAACGATAGGTACAGTGGTTACAAACCAAACCCTTTATAGCGCGGGATTAAATGGATTAATTAATCTTGCAAAAGATCTACAATTGCTTTTATATTTGATACTTCCGGTACCTGCTGGTGAATGGATAAATGAAACAGATATGATGTTATCCGAAAGAGATTTAGAATATCTATATAAGCTTACAGCTAGTTCCAAATTTATAAGAACTGATTTTCAAGCAAATTTAGGAGAATATGGCTGTGGTGCTGTAAAAGAAATCCTATATTTAACCCCATATGGCGATGTATTTGCATGTCCTTTTATGCATATATCTCTAGGCAATATATTTGAAGAATCAATAATTGACATAAGAGAACAAGCATTAAAAATCCCTTATTTTAAAATTTATGAGCAAAGATGTCTTGTTTCTACTCATGAAGAGTTCATCAGCAAGTATTTAAGTAAAACTTTCAATAAAAAACAACTGCCAATATCGTTTAGTGACGCTTTTGGTTATGAAATTCGGAATGCAAAGGACAATCAATGAACATTAAGAAAACGTTAGCTTTTACCGGATTAAGCATATTATGCATTATACTTCTTGCAGTAATACTAACATGTCTTTTAGAATTAGCTTTGTATTTTAGAGCGCCTTATAGATTCTTTAAAAGACCGACAATTAGAACACGTATAAAAGAATTATTTGATAATGAAATCGGAAATTGTTTTGTGCAGGATAAAAAACTTCCGTTTAAACTTAAATCAAATTGTTCAAAAACAATCGTAAGAAACAATAAACTATCCATTAACTCTCATGGATATAGAGGGAAGGAATTTTCACTTAAAAAAGATCCAAATACTTTTCGCATATTATTTGTGGGTGATTCTTTTACATTTGGATTTGCACTTGATGATAATAGTACCATTCCACAATTGTTAGAAAATAGATTAAAGGATAAATTTGGAAATATTGAAGTCATTAATGCTGGATTTCATGGCAGTAATCCCATGCAATTTGATCTTTTTTTAAGAACAGAAGGATATTCTTTAGATCCAGACATGATAATCCTTTTACTATTAGCAGATAACGATATGCTCGATATCACCTATAATATAATTCGTAAGATTGATATTGATGGCCTGCCAACCAAGATCACAGATGGTATGCTGAACTATCAAGGCTATAGGTATAATCATATAATGCCTGCATGGATGTATAGGATGCCCCCTATAATGGATAGCAGAGCATGCTATTGGTTCCTTGATAAAGTTAACGGGGGGCTTAAACAATTAAAAAAGCGCTATAAATATTCATATGATAATCTCGAAAACTTTTTTGAACGTCCTGTATTAGGAATTATCAATGATTCAAAAAAAAGGAATGTTTTAATACGTCCTTGGCTTATCATCGGAGGCGAAATAATCAGAGGAGAAGAAGGAAAAGATAATAAGTATTATAAATCTATGAGAATGTTTTTTGAAAGAAATGACATTGAATATCTTGATCTTGGGACGGAATTATTAAAATACTCCAATAAAGATGTTTGCTATAAAAGATTAAGTGGTTCTTATGACGGACACCTTAATGAAAAAGGCAATCAAATATCTGCAGAATTAGGTACTGAAGATATTTTACCCATAATTAGAAAGCAGATCAATAAAGGATCGAAAAAATAATGAACGTATTTGTAACTGGTGCAACTGGTTTCATAGGAAGGAGACTAGTTGATAAATTAATTAAAAAAGGTTATCAGGTAACCGCTCTAGTAAGAAGAAAAGACCCTGATCTTCCTTCAAGAGTCAATATAGTCGAAGGTGATATCCTAAACATTAATTCATACATGTCTTCACAATCAAACTATGATTGCTTGTTTCATTTGGCAGCTTATATTTCATTCGATCCAAAAGATAAAGATAAGATTATGCATATTAATGGTGATGCAACGGTAAATTTACTTTATGTAGCAAAAAAATGGGGGATAAAAAAGATTGTTTTTGTTAGTAGTGCTAGTACAATTGGTTTTTCAGATTCTAAAGAAGTCTTGATTGATGAAACAGCAAGCTATAACACAAAACTAATTAATAATAGCCCCTATATGGCTAGCAAAGTATTTGCAGAAAAAGCTGCCATAAATCTATCAAATAAACAACATATTGTTATTGTAAATCCTTCTACAGTCTATGGTCCAGATGACTGGACATTGAATTCTGGCACATTAATAAAAAAAGTATATGAATCAAAAATATTACCTGTACCATCGGGAATAGCTAATGTTGTAGATGTTGATGATGTTGTAGATGGCATTATTGCTGCATCTTTAAAAGGAAGAACCGGGGAGCGGTATATCCTTGGAGGCTACAATTTGACATTTAAGGAAATGTTTTCTCAAGTTTCTAATGTTTTAAATAAACAACCATTAATGATACCCATGATGCCTTTATTTAGATTTCCATTAAGTATGTCAGCAGGCTTAATTGGAAAATTATTAAATAGCAGAATCATTACACCTCAAGTAATTAATAATATGTTTTCTTACAGAAACCTATCTAACAAAAAAGCAAGGAATGAATTAGGATGGACACCTAAATACTCTTTTAAGGACAGTGTAAAACGTGCATGGAAATTCTACAGAGACAATAAATTAATATAAATTCTTATGAATAACGAATACAAAAACAAAGTAAAATCAGCAAATAAGAAACTATACAACGCTATTGCAAAAATATATGACGAAATTGATGGAAGGCGCTCTGATGATTTAAGAAATTGGATAAAAGATACTTTAGTTCAATTAAAAACAAAGAGCGGAGGTGATAAACTCCTTGATTTAGGAACAGGCAGTGGATTAGTTTCTTCTTGCGCAAAAGACATATTTCAAAAAAGAATTGGGATAGATTTATCATCAGAAATACTTAAAAACAATAAAGAAAACTTTACTTCATCAATAGTTTCTGATGTCGATCAGCTTCCTTTTAAAATTAATTCATTTGATGCTATAACATGCTTTGCTGTTTTACATCATCTTTACAATTTTGAAGACCTTATCAAAGAAATATCACGCGTTTTGAAACCGGGTGGCATTTTCTACTCTGATCATGATATGGAATTGTTATTCTACAAACGTTTCTATCCATTATTAAAACTTTATCGAATGTTCCATAATGCATCAAACAAATACCAAGAGGCCAGTAATGTAATCTCTAAAGAAGTTTACGATCTTACTGAAGTTCATGAAAATGGTATAGACGCTATAACAATAGCTTCATTTTTTGAAAAACATGGTTTTAATGTTACAATAAAATATCATTGGTTTGGATTAAATTTATTAACAAACAAAATAATGGGTAAAAAAACATATCGTCGAGGTTTAGCTCCATTATTTTCCATAATAGCCATAAAAATATAAATTTGAACATGCGAATTAAAAGAATCCCATTTATCGAAGATCGTTGGTCACGCGAAAAGATTTTATCAGCTGAATTCTTTATTGGAAAGACAACATTGACAATGAAATTATACATCTATGCATTAAAGACACTTTTAACAAGTCCCACAAAAGATAATTTTGAACAATTGAAAATACTTTTAAAAATCTTGCCACAATATTCAATGATGTCTCCTGAACATATCCTAAATTTATATAACTTAATTAATGATATTAACGTTTCAGGTATAGAAGGCGATATCGTTGAATGTGGTGTGTGGAATGGGGGTTCATCAGCAATAATGGCATTTTCAAACCAATTACATAGGACAGAAACCTCTGAGAATAGAATATTTTGGCTTTTCGATTCCTTTAAAGGTTTGCCTCAGCCATCCGAGCAAGATGAAGCCCTGTCAAAAATAAATGACTGGAAGGGACTTTACAAGGGGAGCGTCGAAAATGTACATAATATTTGTAATAAATTAAATCTTGATTTAGATAAAGTAAAGATTATTGAAGGATGGTTTGATGATACTTTTCGCCATGTTCAAATCGATAAAATAGCGCTTCTTCATATTGATTCGGATTTATATAATCCAATTAAATTATGTTTAGAGACGTTTTATGATAAGGTAATGCTTGGGGGTTTTATTGTTTGCGATGATTATTGTTGGAAGGGTGGGAAAAAAGCTATTGATGAATTTGTAGAAAAACATATGATTAGCATTCAATTGAAAAATATTAAAAACGTTGTTTATTTTCAAAAAACCTAATAATTCATATTAACAAAATAATTAACAAAACATTGAGACTTGTGTTTCTAATGCTTCGTAGGCGTTTTTAAAAGCGTCGTTCCGCTTTTATTCAAATTTAAATAATTATAATTCTTAATCTGATCTAATGCATAATCTTTATACAAAACAAATTTAGTTTTATCAATAAATCATGAAAAATAAAGCTTTTGAATTCGGTATCAAGTTATTAAAAAGAAGATTAACAAGGATTAATTCGCCATTTTTGGTTCAGTTTAGCGTAACTAATAGGTGTAATGCGAAATGTAATTATTGTTATGCCACCTACTACGAACGCCCTGATAATGACTTACCCTTTATTGATGTAAAAAGAATAATTGATGATTTATCATCAGCAGGAACATTCAGGATCAATTTTGTTGGTGGAGAACCGTTAGTCAGAAATGATATTCACCAAATTATTTGTTATGCCAAAGAGAAATATATTAATTGTGCCCTTACCACAAATGGGATATTAGTTAAACAAAATATTGAAACGCTCAAATTGCTTGACTCATTATGTTTCAGCGTTGACGGTAGTGAAAATAATAACGACCTTAACCGCGGAGATGGCTCCTATAAAAAGGCTATCGAAGGATTAGAAATATGTAAAAATGAGAATATAAAAGTGCAATTAAGCGCCGTACTGACAAAACATACAGTAAATGATGTTGAACATATGGTAGGCCTTGCTAAAAGATTTGATTGTAAGGTTGGCTTCACAACATTAATAAGCCAGAATAGAGAAAATAAAATCTTTGATAATGACCTTCAGGCTGACATCGAGCAGACAAAAAACGCACTTAAACAGATCATTTCGTTAAAAGAAAATAATGCGCCAATATTGTTCTCTGTCGAAGCTTATAAAAACAGTTTATTATGGCCTGATTATAAGAAAGATATTTATTTTAAAGAAAAGCCAGATTTTAAATATCCAAAATGTTACGCAGGAAAATATTTTTTTATTATTGATTACAACGGAGATATTTATCCATGTCCTCAATTAGTCGGAATATTTAAACCAAAAAATATTTTAAAGGACGGTTTTAAAGAAGCTTTTGATAATGCATCAAAGCATAGTTGTAATGCCTGCTCAATGCCTTGTTCAAATGAATTCAGTATGTTTTTTGACCTTAACCCAAGAGTAATGCTGGACCAGTTCATTAACCGGAAATAAATCAAAATGTCTTTTTATAATAGAATAAAATCAATTAACAGTTACATTAAGGGTAAAACAACATCAGGAAACGTTTACCGTCTCGTTGTAGAAATAAGCAATGCGTGCAATCTAAAATGTTCAATGTGCCCAAGAAATAATATGGAACGTAAAGTTGAATTTATGACGCCTAAGGTATTTGAATCTATTATAAAGGACAATAAAGAAACTCTTGAATTCGTAAGCTTAAATGGATACGGCGAACCATTAATGCATCCAGACCTTTCAAAGTTCTTAAATATTTGCAAGAAATACAAAATTAAATCTGGAATTTCAACAAACTGCACTTTACTTGATGAAAACAGATCAAAAGAACTGTTAGAAGATCCACCAGATCAAATTATTCTTGCAATTGATGGTGCCACTTCTAAAAGTTATGAGAAGGTAAGGGTTGGTGCCAATTTTGATATTGTAATTAACAATGTAAAACGCTTCTTAGATATGCGGAAAGAATACAAAAAGAAACCTTTTGTGGTGCTTCAGTGTATTTACTTGACAGAAACAAAATCACAAATTAACCAATTTAAAGAACTTTTCAAAGGATATCATTATGATGCAATTAGAATACGCCAATTAACACATTCAGGCCGCGATAGGTCAGATTCCGACTATAGCAATCCTATGTGTTCTTGTTCATGGATATGGAACGAACCAATGATATTGAGCGATGGAACTGTCGTCCCTTGTTGCCAAGATGTTAATGGTGTGCTTAAATTAGGGAACATATTTAATGATCCCTTAAGTAAGCTGTGGAATACTGGCTCTATTAATTCATTAAGAGAGAAGCATTCTAGCAATATGCGCAAAACAATCAATTTATGCGAACAATGCAATATGTATCAACCAAGTTGGCCATTATTATTATGCAGTACTTTTTTTAATACAAAAGACCTGAACATGATTTTACCCTATGCTGAAACAATGCTTTCAATGCACAGATATTGCAAATAAGGAACTCGATTGAAACAAAAAGTCCTATTAGTTACTTCACCCGCTATCAAAAAGAACAATTTTTGGACTTGTTCAATAACTAGCCCTATTGGCAGCATAATGCCTCCATGTGACTTGGCATCAATAGCAGCTGTTTTACGTAAAAATAATATTGAACCAAAAATATTGGAGATGCGGCATTTCAAAGATCCAATTCAAGCATTAAAAAATGAGGTTGCTGATTTTCAACCTGATGCAATCGTGACTAATTTTGGAACTGCCTCAGCAATTGAAGATTTTGAGATCTTAGAAGCGACTAAAGATACTGTTGAAAAACGTATTTGTTTTTGCTTTCATGCAATGGCGCTTCCGGATGAACTGTTTGAAAAAGGGGCTACACACATTCTTGCTGGAGACCCTGAATATAGCATTGTAGCGGCTGTTCGTGGAGAAACACTTGAAAAAGGTCTTTGGACAAAAGAAACAATTAATAGAGAACCTGCCTGGATAGCTGACCTTAATTCGCTTCCTTTCCCGGCTTTAGACCTAATTGATATCGATGCATATCATGCCCTTATTATGGGTAAAAATAGATTTGCGATATTGTTAAGCAACAGGGGGTGCCCTTATGAATGTCCGTATTGCGTTCTTCCATTTCTATTTGGACATAAGTTTAGAACAATGTCTGTTGATCGAGTAATTTCTGAGATCGAGCACAACATAAAAGAATTCGGCATCCGCTCATTTTTCTTTATTGATTCAGCTATTAATATAAATCCTCAATGGACAATGGAATTCTGTAAAGAAATACAACGAAGAAACATAAAGATACGATGGTGCAGCAATATGAGAATTCCTCCAGTAACCAAAGAACTTTTGGATCAAATGAAAAAAGCTGGTTGTTTTCGGCTATTCTATGGAGTAGAAGATCTTGATCTTTTAGAAAATTTGGATCGCAGAACAACAATAGCAGCAACAGCAGAAGCTTTTGCATTAACTAAATCAGCTGGCATAGAAACTGTAGCGTTTATAATATTATTTCCAGATATTGATATAAATGAGAAAGCTATGGCAAAACGCATTATAAAAATGGTTTCAAATCTTAAAGCAGATGCAATTCAATGCAATATTGCAATTCCATATCCTGGCTCAAAAATGTATAATGAATATACAGATAAATATCATATGTCAAATAATTGGAAATTGTATGATCCTGCGGGAAACAATTTCCCCTACAAAAGCAAACTGGATCTAGTAAAAACAAGACGATTAATATATTTAGGATTCTTTTTAAAGAATCCGTTTTATATGTGGAATGTAATTAAGAACGCTAGGGTGCGTTCAATATTTACTTTTTTAAAAAATGCAACAGCAGTGCTTTTCAACAGAAAATAATATAATGCGAATCATTCTCCTATCTCCACCATATTTACCGGAATACATGCGTAACGCTCGATGTGATTTTGTTTCTTTGTCTGCAACGCAATGGTATCCAATCTTGCTTGGTTATTGCGGCGCCTATTTAGAATACGAGGGACATACTGTAAAACTTATTGATGCTCCTGCTGCAGGATTAAATCATGATCAAACAAAAATCATAGTAGAAGAATGGTGCCCTAGTCTAATAGTTCTTTATACAGGCAGAATGAGCGAAGACAATGACATTGAATTTGCTGAGTCACTTATTGAATCAGTTAAATGTGACTGCGTTATTGTAGGACCTTATGCCAGTATTGACCCTAAATCTACTTTATCAAAATCAAAAATTATAAACAAACTAATAGCTGGAGAATTCGAATATCCCGTTGGAGAACTAGCAAGCGGAAATAAATTTGCAGATATAAAGAATTTGATATGCAGAGATAATGATATTTTAATAAATAATCCCACAAGAGAATATCTCAATACTGAACAGCTCGATGAAATACCTTTTGTATCAAAATTTTTTAAAAAGCAGCTAGATGAGAACTGGTATAAAACTCCTTCTGAATATTATCCATTTACAGACATATTAACAGGGCGAGGGTGTAAATATGGTCGATGCACTTACTGTTTGTGGGTTCATACTTACATAAAAGGTCAAACCTACAATACAAGAAGCATTCATAATGTATTAGAGTTATATTTTCAAATTCTTTTATCAAATTCCATAATCTTGGGTTTATGTTTTTGCTTACAGACTGCACCTTGGCCGAACCATCTATGTGCGTTACGGCAGGGATAATTGTTTTTTTGTCTTTATTTACCTCGGCTGACAAAAGCATGAAACTGGAAAACTGTTTGGCGTTAAAAAACTCTGTTATTTTTTCCTCCAGGACAGCCGGCGCATATGGCCGAAAGGACTCTCTTTTCTTAACCCTTTG
>JAHJCZ010000128.1 GCA_018812705.1 Candidatus Omnitrophota bacterium | reverse complement strand
TTTTCATAGTATTAGCCCTAATTTTATTATTAGACAACTAAATTAAAACCTTATTAGAATTATACTCCAATACTCTTACGAAACAAATGTAATAAGAAAAAAAAAGGGGTGACTTTTTAACTAACCCATTCAGTTAATTAAAAACATCACCCCCTAGGATAATCTTTCCTATGAAACAAAAAACTATATGATCTCGTCTTCTTTTCCAGACATATTATCAATAAACTGCTTAACCCTTCTTGACCTTGTAGGGTGACGCAACTTCCTCAATGCTTTAGATTCTATCTGACGCACACGTTCTCTTGTAACATTAAATTCCGTTCCGACTTCCTCAAGAGTCCTTGTTGTTCCATCAATTATACCAAACCTAAGTTCAAGGATCTTTCTTTCTCTGTCATCAAGAGTATTAAGAACATTAGTGATTTCATCCTTCAACATTGACTGAAGCGTTGCATTAGCTGGTGAAATAGCTTTTTTGTCTTCTATAAAATCACCAAAATGAGTATCGCCTTCATCACCAATAGGTGTCTGCAATGAAATTGGCACTTGTGAGATCTTTAGGATCTCTTTTACCTTGGCAATAGGAATTCTCATTTGTTTTGCAATCTCCTGAGCTGTTGGTTCACGTCCATACTCTTGAACAAAAAGTCGGGAAATTCGAATGATCTTGTTGATAGTCTCTGTCATATGGACAGGGATCCTGATCGTTCTCGCTTGATCAGCTATCGAACGTGTGATCGCTTGCCTGATCCACCATGTTGCATAAGTTGAGAACTTGTAACCTCTCTTATACTCGAATTTTTCAACAGCGCGAATAAGGCCCATATTACCTTCTTGAATAAGGTCCAAGAAAGATAACCCTCGATTAATATACTTTTTAGCGATACTAACAACCAATCTTAAGTTTGCCTCAACTAAAAGCTTTTTAGCTGTATTGAATTTTGATTGTCTGATCTTAATGACCCTCAACTGCTCTTTAATGGTCTTAACAGACTGCCCTAATTCTAATAGCATCTTTGCTTTTTCTTTTTTCAACTCAGCAGCATCATCAACTTGCTTTTTTCCACCAAGAGCTCTCTCGATTTTCTCAACTCTTACTATCATTTTAACAATCCTGTCAATAACTCCTTCATTGAAAGCAGCTGTTAATTTGAATTGTGCAAGAGCTATGGCACCTTTTTCTGTACCAACCCTGGTGTGACTAACATCCAGCTTTATCCTTTTCAACTCTCGGATAAGCTTAGGCCTTCTATCAAGTTCGTCCTTAATTACATCCTCCACATTGATCTCTTCATTAAGCACTCTATTGATGTTAAACAACGCTTCTTTTCTAGCATAAGCTGTTTTATACAATGACTCTGCGAACTTGATCTCAGCTTCTTCAATTCTTTTAGCCAAATTGATCTCTTTTTCTCGAGAAAGCAAAGGAATAGACCCCATTTGCTTTAAATACATTTTAACAGGATCATCTAGAGGAATGAACTTATCAGAATAGATCTCATCTTCTTTATTCTTGCTTCTAATCCTTCTAATTTCCTGCTCTCGTGATTCCTCGTCTTTATCATCATCATCATCATCATCATCAGAAGTATCTTCACTTTCTATAATTTTGATATCCTTGCCGTCAAGTATATCAAAAACCTTATCGATCTCTTCAGAGGTATCCACAGATTCAGAAAGCTTTTCATTTACTTCAGAAAAGGTCAAGAAACCTTTCTTCTTACCAAGCAAAACTAATTTTTCTATGTCCTGCTTAATATCATTTTTTTTATTAGCCTGTTTCATTTTTTCTCCCTGTATCACTTCTTTGTTAACTGATTAAATTCCTTAACAAGGCTTTCTAGATTAACATGGTCCCCTGTGTTCTCAGCCTCAGTTATCTTTCTTATCAACTCTTCTCTCCTTGTTTTGATGCGACGTTTTTTGATCACTGACATATAATCACTGTGCATCTTCTTCTTATCACCAGCGATCGCCTGCTCTTCAACGACCAATGAGGATATCATTTGCTGCATTCTTTGATCCTCGAAACTACTTATTAGGCTACCGACATCTACCCCTTTCCCTTGATCGAACATGCCGAATATTTTAGTAACGACATCTCTTATTCTTTTATCTTGAAAATCTGACGGCAGCATTTCTTTTTTTGTAGCTTCAATGAACTCCTTTTCTTCTAACAGCAACTTTAAAATACCTCTTTCAACGGTCACTCTTTGGGCTTCACCTAAAGTTTTTTGTTTTTTCTCCTCGTTAAAATAATTTGTTACAGAACTTTTTCCCCCTTTTTGCCATTCTGCCAATAATGCCTGCTCTGACACATGCAACCTATGAGCCAAAAGCTTGATATAATCTGCCTTCACTATCTCACTACGGAACTTACCTATAGTTATCAGCATTTCAGACGTGATTTTTTCTTTTCCTTCAACTGTCTTACTGTCATACTTCGCTTTGAGAGAACATAATTTATAATCGACCATTGCTTTTGCATTCTTTATCCTCTCAAGAAAAACTTCCTGCCCCTTCAACCGTATAAAAGAATCTGGATCCTCTCCCTCATCAAGCATTGCAACTTTAACATTCATCTCTTCTTCAACTAATGTGTCAAGACTTCGCAACATTGCGGCCTCACCTGCCTTGTCCATATCAAACAACAATACAACATTCCTTGAGTACCTTCTAATTAACGAATTTGCTCAACAGTTAAGGCCGTTCCTAGCGAAGCAACTATATTCTTGACGCCGAACTGATGAGGCATTATGCAATCCAAGTACCCTTCAACAATAATAACTGCATCTTCCTGAGTAATAGCATCTTTAGCAAAGTGAAAGCCATAGAGATGGTGACCTTTTGTATAGACTATTGTCTCAGGTGAATTCAAATATTTTGCCTGATTATCATCCAGCGCACGTGCACCAAATGCCCTGCAGTTACCCCTTGTATCAAAGATCGGAAAAACTATCCTGTTTCTAAAACGATCATAATAGCCCCTAGAATTATCTCTAGGAATTATCAATCCTGCTTTTTCCATCAAAACAAGGCTAACGCCTTTATTCTTCAAATACTCCAATAGACCATCCCACTTGTCTACCGCCAAACCTACCTTAAAGCTCTTTACCGTCCCAAAGTCAACATTTCTCTCTTTAAGATACTTGCGCGCATCGCTCGCCATTTTAGTTTTTGCTGAAAGCAAGTTATCTTGAAAATATTCAGCTGCTAACTCATTTATTTTAAAAATTAAGTGTCTCTCATTAGTTGATCTTCTTGTTGGCTCATCAACTTCTTCAATAACAACATTGACTTTTTGTGCTAGCATCCTGATCGCTTCTGGAAAATCCATTTTATCTTGCTTCATCACAAAAGAGACCACATTTCCGCCAACCCCACAGCCAAAGCAATGAAATATCTGCTTGTCAGGGTTCACTACAAAAGAAGGCGTCTTTTCATTATGAAAAGGACAAGCCGCTTTAAAGTTTCTGCCTGCTCGCTTTAAGGGTATATATGACGATATGATCTCAACGATATCAGATCGATCAATTACTTGAGAAACAATTTCTTCAGGAATTAGCACCATTAACGTTTGACTCTCCTAAAGCCTGAACATTCATGAATTTTTAATTTTGCTTTTTTATCAAGCTTATCTAATAAAAGATTAATGCCTAAATTGTCGCTTGCAATATGCCCGGCAACAACAACATTAATATGATCATTCTTCATTTTTTTACAGCTTGCTTCTGAAACATGCATGCACAAGCTAGTCTTGATTCCTAATTGTGACATTCTCCCATAGATCTCGTTTGAGCCTTGAGTTCCACCTGTCATATCAACAAATACCTTACCAGCTTTATTCTTTTCTTCACCTGAAAAGATCTTTGGACCCGACTTATTTAAAAATGCATCTCTGTACTCAGGCTCCTTCAACAAAAGATCAATGACTTTCTTAAGTGTTACTGGCTTATTTTTATCCATCAGTTTCTGCAAATAACTTGCAACATGATTATCCGCAGGCGTATGGCAGCTCATAAGGGGAACACCTAAAAGTCTTGCCGCATCCACTACCTTTTCATGATTAGCTCCATGTATTTTCCGCTCAACCTCTCCAATACGTTTTTTCATAAAGCTCTCTGCAATATCCTTATCAATACCAATATTGCAAAGAAGATCCGCTTGAAGATGCATCACATCATATAGCCCCGCATAAGCACACCCTTCAGGATGATGACTTATAACTAGATCAATCTTCTTTCCATTCTTTGAAAGTTGATCTGCTAATAGAACTTCTTCTACTCCAATATCTATACCGATCAACACACTTTTAATATCTAGCTCTGGATCACCAAACAAGATCCTTGTATCAGAATAAGGGTTCTTTAAAGATTCCTTATCAAAATATCTTCTTAAACCTTGCGGCAACTTTCTATATTCTTTCTTCTTTTCCTGCAGTCTACTTTCTATTTGCTTACTAGTTCGCAGATCTGCCTTAATGCCTTCCTTTACACAGAAGGCGTAAATATCTTTTAACTTCAAATTAAGCTCCCCCAAAACAAATCCTAAATAAACTAATTATTGTTTCTTCTTGATAAAACCTTAAAGACCTTCTTGTTCATACCTTCATTTGGGAAAAATCTATTAACGATCCTTGAGTAACAAGCACTATAGATATTGACTGAAGTATTTGCCATGATCAAACTAGATAAAGATTTTCTTGAGTTGTATCTAGCTATTTCGTTCCCTGAGATGATTAGTGATAAAAAGACCAAACAACAAAGCATATAACCCTTCATACCTGCGATTAAAATCCCTCCATATTTATTAATGAACGACATTGTTTCAATCTTTAAAATTATCAGCCATCCTTTTCTAACAACAACAAAAACACCCATAACAACAAGAGCAATAACAGCAAAAACTACAAAGTGAAATAATGGTTCTGACAATTTCACAGTCACATACTGTTTCACTCTTGCACTTACGATCAAATAATAATGGATCGAGAAAAACGTTGCAAACAAGACGCCTGTCAAATTAATAAATTCCGGAAACAAGCCTGATTTCCGTCCTTTAAAAATGCAGGCAGCACAAATACAGGTCATTAATAAATCAATAAGGTTATAACTTACCATTATAATAGTAATAATAAATAGATTGGGTTAAAGTGCGTAAAGTATATCACATGGAATTACTACTGTCAAGGTCACCCAGCCCTTCAAAATCAATTGTTACAAACATGTAAATTGCTGTTATTTAACAACTTACGATATTCATCAAAATCTGCATCTAAGTATTTCAACTTGACATTCTTTGCATATGATGCTATCTTTCAATAAACATATTTTTTTAAAAAAGCATAAAATAAATAACATTTATTATCTAACTCTTGGTGCATAATTGTGATGAATAATGACGATTTAAACAACAATCAAGGACTTCAAGAGCAAGCTGATATACCTGAGATCATTGAGAGCAGCGAAGAATTACTTCAAAAAGCAAATTCTGAAATTCAGAGACTTAATGAAAATCTTAACTATTCAAAAAAAGAGCTTGCTGTTCTTTACGAAGTAAGTAATGCGATGCGGTCATCTTTGAAGCTCAATCCTATTCTGCATACCATTCTAACGGGCGTTACCGCACACTCTGGCTTGGGTTTTAATAGAGCTATTCTTTTTCTTGTCAATACTCATGATAGATGCCTAGAACCTAGAACAGCAATTGGTCCTGAATCAGGAGAACATGCCCAACAAATATGGGAATATATTTCAGAATCAAATCAGCATATCGATGACCTTATAAAGGAAGATAAAGTTGAGCAAAATATTAAATCTCAATCCTCGCTATTCGATTCAATAAAAGACTTAAAGATCCCATTAAAAGATAATGACAACCTTTTATCAAATGCTTATCATGATGGATCACCTACCCACATAACTCCTGATAAAATATCTCAATACTCCGACGATATATTCCTAAAACATTTTCATACAAATGAACTTGTAATAGTGCCCTTAAAAGCCAAAGATAAAGTAAACGGGATTATCATTGCTGATAATATTTATACGCAAAAAGTTATTTCCGAGGAAGATCTAAAGATGTTTATAATGCTAGCAAATCAAGCTGGTTTAGCTATAGAAAATTCGCGCCTTTATGAAATTGTTATGCATAAGAGCCATACAGATTCATTAACCTCCTTATGGAACCATGGCTTCTTTCAAGATAAACTAACCGAAGAAATAGAAAAATCAAAAGAAAATAAAAAACCTCTAACGCTGCTCATAATGGACCTTGATAATTTCAAAATATTGAATGATAGCTGTGGCCATCAGAACGGCGACATTATTCTTAAAGAAGTTTCAAATCTTTTGAAAGATTCATCCAGAGAAATTGATTACGTATGCAGATACGGCGGTGAGGAATTTTCAATAATTCTAACCCAAACAAACAAAGAAGTCGGTTATTCTATCGCCGAAAGAATCAGGCAAAAGATCGAACAACATGCATTTCCTGCTTTTTCCCTTTATCATGAACAAAAAGTTACAGTAAGTATCGGCCTTGCTACCTTTCCAGATGACGCTGAAAACAACAATGACCTTATTAGCCAAGCTGATAGGGCTATGTATAAAGCAAAGTTCAGCGGCAAAAATCAAACCTACGTTGCAGAGTAAAGAACAAAGCTCCCATTACCAAGAATCCAGAACACCGCTTATATAATAAAATCAAGAACACTTAACAGTAAAAGCTAAACTCCCGCTGTAAGCACTTCTTCTTGCTTTTCTTCGCTTGAGAACTTAACAGATACTACACGAGAACATCCTGTCTCAGGCATAGTAATACCATACATTACATTTGCATTTGCAATTGTCTTTTTATTGTGAGTAATAACAATAAACTGGGCTATCTTTGCAAAATCTTTTAGAAGGAACCCGAACCTTCCGACATTAGATTCGTCTAGAGCTGCATCGATCTCATCCAAAACACAGAAAGGACTTGGGTTAACCTTAAAGACCCCAAAGATCAAAGCAATAGCTGTCAGTGTTTTTTCGCCGCCCGAAAGCAAACTGATACTTTGCAATTTCTTTCCAGGAGGCCTTGCAATGATCTCAATTCCAGATTCTAAAACATTATCAGGCTCAAGGAGAACTAGCTGGGCTTCTCCACCTCCGAACAACATTCTGAAATATATCCTGAACTGTTCACTTACTTTTGTGAACGTTTCCATGAACATTTGACGAGTTGAACGGTTGATCTTATTTATCGTGCTCATCAATTGCGACTTTGCCTCGAAAAGATCTGATTGTTGCTTTGTCAAGAATTCAAACCTTTCTTTAAGCTGCTCATACTCCTCGATAGCAACTAAGTTGACAGAACCGAACGAATCGCACTGTTTTCTTAATTTTTCAATCTCTAGAACTAGCTCATTGATGTCAATTTCTTCTTCAACCTGTTCTTCAACTCTCTGTGCCACCTTTTCTACTTTCTGAACTTTAGGTTCTAGAACCTTTCCGAACATTTCAGCTTCCATCTGTATCAAAGGACACTGACTTGCATCTTTTTCACGAGAAGAAAGATCCATATAGCGTTCAGGCGCATCAAGGTCTATTTTATAGGTCTGGATCATCCTATCTTTGATAGCCCTGATATTAAAAGAAAGCTCTTGTTCTTTAAGCTGTTTTTCATGGACTTTTTGCTTAATGTCGTCTATCTCTGCTTCTAAAGCATTCATGTTTGCTCTTGAGCTATTGATTCTTTGAGCAATATCCTCTTTTTGAATAATATGATCATGCAGAACATTCTTAAATGACTCCTTCTCATCCCTGACCTCTTCAATTCTTCGTTCCAGCTCCCCGATCTCTCGCTCATATACGGCCTTCTTATCTTCTTGACCAGTGGCCTCACTATCAATTTTATTGATATCTTCCAGCCATCCATCTAGAGTCTCGGAAAACATTGATTGGTTCTTTTTGTGGCTCGTGAGCTTGTCACTAGCTGATGCAATTTCCGTTTCAAGTTGCGCAATAGATACAATAACATTTTCTTTCTCCTTTGATTTTGAAGCTATCGCTTCACGTTTATCTTTAATATCATTCTGACACCATTCAATTTCTTGCGTTATTGTTTCCAGCTCATAGCTGATCCTTTCTTCATTCTTTTTTGTCTCAGCCATGGACCCTTTTACCTCTTCTATCTCAGAGAAAACAAGCTCCATCTCACCTTGCAATTTTTGTTCTTCAGCCTGAATATCATTCTTTTGAGATTCAAGAATAGAATGCTTTTTCTCCTTATCTTGAATCTTATAGATGATCTCTTTAAACAATTCTCTATGTTCCTCTATTTGCTCAGAAACAAAATCCCTTCTTGCGGCATACTCCGAAATTTGCGAATTGATCTCATTGATCTTTAAAGATATTTGCTGCGGGTCCAATTCAACAAATTTTGTTTCACAAACAATTTCATACAACTGCAATGACTGCTCCCCGCCATACCCTAAAGATTGACTGAACCTTTGTTTTAACTGCTGAAGCTGATCCTCTCCTAACGGATTAACCTCCTTAACCTTTCCGATAATACCGGTATGATGATCCATAGGCGCTGCCTTTGCATAAAAACGGCCTTCAACTATGGGATCAGGCATATCCTGATATTGGGCATGAAGCTTTTCGATAAATTCTTTTTGAGACTTTAGGAACAAGGTCTTCTTGTCCAGTTCCCCGATAGTGCTTTTCAATTGCTCCAGCTCAGTTTCATAACTTCTAAGCTTTTGGCCGCGACCATCTTTTATTTGTTTTAATTCATTTATCTCAAGATCAAGACTATTAATTTGACCATTAACTTCATCAAGCTTTTCATTAACTTGCTGTTTTTCATTCAACACTTTTTCAGTTTCTAATTCTAGTCGACGCTTTCTTGCTAAACACCCCTGCATTTCCTTCATGACATCTGTAAGGTCATTTCGCGTATTTGCCTGTTTTGCGCTCAGGCTCAATATATTCTCTTCATTGCCTTTTATCTTATCTTTTGCATCTTTTACCGAATGCTCTAATACTGCAAGTTCATCTCTTTTCTCGTTAAGCAGTTTTTCATTGTGAGCTTTTACTTCCTCAAGAGTTATAAGCTCCTGCTTGAGCTCTTCGATCTTTTCCTGCTGAATTTTACATTTCTCTATTAACTGTCCTTTTTGCTCTTTTAGTTTCCGGTCATTCTGCATCAAATTCTCAATTCTCTCTTGATTAAAACCTACTTGCCGGCAATTAAGGTCGATCTGACCATCTAATTTAATTTCTTGGGAATTAATATCATTTATCTTCTGTTCGACTTCTCCCAAATAATTGATCTCATTAGTTAAGTACTCTGCAGTTTCTTCTAATTCTTGATTTAAAGAATTAATTTTATCTGTAACCTCTTTAACATGAATATCCATACTGCTCTTTTCATGTTGGAGTTCTTTAATTTGATGCCTTGAGTATTTAGTTTCCCAATTTTTTAAAAGCTCAAACTTCTCTTTATATTTGCTTGCTTTTTTTGCTTGTCTTTCAATAGATGCAATTTGTCTTTTAACTTCAATGGTAATATCATTAACCCTTATCAAATTATTTTCAGTATCCTTCAGCCTGTTTAAAGCTTCTTTTTTCTTTGCTTTATATTTTGTGATCCCGGAAGCTTCATCCAATATCATTCTTCTTTCTTCAGGCTTAGCGCTAACAACCATATCGACTTTTCCTTGAGGAAGAAGTGAATATGCTTCAGATCCTATACCAGTTCCCATCAGCAGCTCTTGAATATCTTTTAATCTTACAGGGGTTTTATTTAAAAGATATTCGCTTTCACCGGAGCGGAACAGCCTTCTTGTTATCGTTACCTCGTCGTAATCTATTGGCAACATTTTAGATTCATTAGAAAAAGTCAAGCTGACCTCAGCAAATCCCAAAGACGCTTTTTTTTCAGTGCCGTTAAAAATAACATCTCCCATCGCTGCGCCTCTCAACTCTTTAGCGCTCTGCTCTCCTAAAACCCAACGGATCGAGTCGAAGACATTGCTTTTTCCACATCCATTAGGTCCCACAACAGCCGTTATTCCTGGCTCAAAATTTAAAACAGTTTTATCTGCGAAAGACTTGAACCCAAAAATTTCCAATCTCTTTAAATACATAAGTTGCTCCCCTGTTTAAGCTGTTTCTGTGTATTATTGTTGTGTTTTAAAATCATCATTATACTTATTTATTGATGACTTTCAAGCCAAGCATCAATTTTTTCTTTCTTAAATCTCCACTGTCCTACAGTCTTAACCGCAGGTATCTTTCCGCTTTTTAACCATTCGTAAATAGTTCTTTTCTTGACGCGAAGATAATCAGCAACTTCCTCTATTGTCATTAACGCTTCATAAATCATGCTTAAGAATAAATTCCTCTCGATAAAACAATTATTTGTTAATTCACTCTAGCAATTTATTACATTATAATGCGCTTGTCAATGTTTTTATCATTTATTTTATATATTAAACCATTTTAATCTCTTATCTTCTTTTTTTTAACTTAAATATCTTATTCTATCTATTTTTATGTTTTATTAACTTTTCCTTACTCTTTTTTTCTAATATTTACTATACTTAACTCTTTCTATCAGTTTATTACATTTTCTTACATATACTATATTTTCGCTCAATTCTACATGAATATACACCACAGAAAAACCTTAAATTATATGTAATCAAGCATGCCACCACAAAACTTTAAAAATGCATTTTGCCTTAAAAAAATACCAATAGAAGAAGAAAAAAGGGGTTCCATAATTGAATTAATTGTGGTAATATGTGACAACTCAGCAGAGGTCATAATAATTAATTTTTAAAAAATATAAGATTATTGTTGAAATTGAATTGCTTTTGCTATATATACA
>JAHJCZ010000183.1 GCA_018812705.1 Candidatus Omnitrophota bacterium | reverse complement strand
CTAAACCTTTTTCCCCTCCGTGATCTTTAATCTCAATAATAGCATCAACCTTACCTCTGTCCATAGGACTTGCAATCCCTGATGAACCAGTAACTGCTTGCTTAAACCTTCCAATTAATCCCTTTGGTGCTTCCTGACTCTGCGATTGAATATCTTGATTAACTACTTTAACAAGATCAGCTGCTCTTACATCGCTTCTCACCCATAAAATCTCACCATCGTTAACAAAAGCCGCTAATTCTGGTGTATTTGCAATACTTTCTATAGCTTTTAGTTTTTGCCTTCTGTTTTCTGGCAAGCTTTTTACAATCTTCTCAGCATCATCTCTAGACATTTCTTTTGGTCTGAAGGATACTCGTTTGCCTTCAAATTCAATGTAGTCAGTTATTGATCTTTGCGCTCTAGCAATTGCCTTTTTATCTGCAAACTTGGCATATTTTTTTTGGAATTTGGCAAAGGCAAGAACATCTTTCACTTCTTTAGTCGATTTTGCTTTCTTTGCTAAGCGTTCATATTCATTATATATCTTCTGATCATCAAAAGTAGCAAGATCCACAGAAGAGGCTCCTTGTGGCATCATGTCATTATCAAGATGGATAACCTGGCTGTAGATCATCTCCGTTTCTTTATTAAGACCTATGTCTTCATTACTATAGCCACTATTCATCATCTGCAAAGCATCCTGAGCACTCAACATATGATCTACCCCTGGTTCTCCGGCATATAAAGCCTCGTGAACAGGTGTTCTTGATTCTCCCCAACCCCAATGGAAATGCGATCCACCATACTCGCGAATCTCTTTAAGTGTAGCAAGCCTAAATTTATTGGTTTCGACAACTGAATGTCTTGTAGCAGATGCCTGTTCAGTTAATTTCATTTGCAACATAGCCCTAACATGCTGTACCCCTCCAGAATTATCAATAAAAGAGATCTGTTCTGGAGTTCCTTTTGACGTATCTTGGAAAGATTGAATGAGTTGTTTTGTATCTATAGAAGACACATCTTGACCTGGAAAATATTGCGCTAAAGCTTGTTTAGAAATATAGGAAGAAAGAGGTCCATCTAATATCAAGTTCTTAAGAGGAATGAATTTTGGATTTGCGAATAAATAACCTTGTCCAGGATTGTGCGATGGGATGGAATTCCTTAAAATACCTATTTCTCCAGTTTGATCATTTAGAGCTATAAAGCTTTGAGATAATTGTTGCTCTGTTTCATAAACACCTTTTGCAGCTTTATCGTTAAAATCTTTATCGTGAAAACCGATTGTCCTTGGAATAATACCTTCATCATCTTTTAGGACAGCTGTCAACTCTACTTTATTAAGGAAATTCTCCGGTTTACGCATATTTGAAGGTTCATTTTCGGCTTGAATCCTAAAAAGTCTAGCGTATTCCATCATATTCTTATCTACAAGGCCTATAGGATGAGAACCATAGCTAGTGGAAAGCATTGCATTATCTGAATCATCATCGTCATCATCAATATAAGATATTCCTGTCCCAGGAATTGCCACTATACTGCTTACAATGCTTGCTGGTGTTACGACATAAGCTTTAGGCGACAAAGAAGACATTTTAAGACCACTTAGGGAATCGCTACTACCTCGAATTGTGTCTCTTGCCTTATCATTTACAGATCTTTTACTACTGACAGATTTTCTTTTCTTTTGTCCATCCTTGCTGCTCTTTTGTTCTTTAGCAGAAGAATCTTTAAGATCCATATAATCATTTTTGTCATATTCGCTCTGATTCTCTTCTCGCTCACTTCTTACCACTTTCTTGCGGCTTTTAGCTTCTGGCTTACTTTCTACATTTTCACTAATAGTCTCCTCTGGTGGAGGAATACCGCCAGCAGCCACTTTGGGTGGAGGAACTCCCGCGCCAACTAAAAGAACATCACCTGTTGATATGTCTGCATCCCTTGGAGAGAACAATAAACTTTCATAATCAAAGCCTTCTTTATCATTATATTGTCTTACACTTGCCATTGGTCCAATACCTAAAGTACTTACTGGTAGGACTCCCAAGATTGAAGAATCAGTGGTCAAAGGTGGAAGTTCTGGCATTATAGGTTGTTCGAATTGCTGAGCTTCATATTCAAAAGCAGCTTCAAGTGCTCTATCTTGATAAACTATTTGTTCAGCTGCAGGAGTTAGAATTTCAGGGATTGAAACGCCCTTGTATTCTACCAACTCTGTAGGCTTGACTAAATATAGATTAGAACTGTCATTAATAGTTGGCGTTTTGTATATTGGCCTTCCATACACTGAAACATCATGTTCTTTATAAGCGATCTCTTTTAAGAATGTAGTTACCTCTGTAGGCTTTTTAAATGATACAAAATCACCCATAAGCATTCCGCTTGGAGTAGTTTGGATTTCTCCAATAGCATATGGCATAACAACAAGTCCAATATCTTCGGAAGCTACATCTAATTCAAATTGGTCAGCTGATGCATCCGCTCTAAACCATTTATTATCGCCCGCATTAAAAATTACAAATCGATGTGCTCCGCTGTCAACCAAACGAACATCTTGTGCCGTGTATTTATTCCTTAGCGCCTTGTAAACTAATAGATTTCTTTCGTTACAATCTGCTCTTGATTCATTTACTAAACTGTTTCTTGGATTTACTCCGTTGTTTAAAGCAATTACTTGAGCGTCAACTGAAGCAAGTAAAGTATTGATCTCGTTTACTGCACTAGCTGCTTTTCTAGCTTGCATTGGATCACTCTGTTTTGACTCAGCAAATAAATAACCCCATTTTGTTTCAAAATTACGTGCTGTTACATTTAGAGCTTTTGCTTTTGTTTCTGTGAAAGTAGCTAATCTTGCTTGTGATATCGGCCTAGGCGTTGCTCTTGAATAATCAATAGTTCTTGGCTGCAAAGTCCTTGTCTCTTGACGCTGGCTGAACATTGAGCTGTCGGCATAAGCAACTTTAAAAGAATCCGAATATTCTACAGGGATAGGTCTGTATTGAGCTAAGACAGTCTTTGAAGTAGACTCTCTAAAACTTTGATATTTTGCCAAAAATGCATCCGCTGTTGTTTCTGGAAGCTGTGTCTCTCGAAGCTCTATCTCGCCGTATTGTGTTACTTTTAATATGGCTCTTTCGAAAATATTCTTATTTCCTTTACTATCTACTGCTTGAAGTATCTTATTTGCAAGACCATGTGTCTCCATTGCAACTGCTATTGCAGCATCTCTTCCTGTCCAAGAATCTATGACCTTTCGCGAATCACCAGCAATGCTTCCTCCAACAATTAGTATTCTTTGTCCATCTTTTGTGACGAAACTTTCAGCATGCTGAATATTTTCATCAACCAGGATACGATCAAATGTTATATAAGGAAGGTTCTCCTCATTATTTCCCATAAACTTACTTGCAACATCCATTAAAGCTTGTTTTCTTTGTTCACCATTGACCTTAAAATCTCCACTATAGAATTTTGTTGGAATACCGGCGAAACTGAACTCTACTCTATCACGCTCATAAACATCGAAATTACCATTAATTCTATTCACGCTCGCTTGTTCAAAAGATTTATGCCTTTCATGTCTTATTGTATTATCTACGTACAAAATATTATCTTTTGGATTATAAACCGGTTGACCTAATCTAGGAACCTCTACAATTGTTGGATCTTTAGATATTATGTCATTAGATAGAGCAGTCATTGCAAAGATTTCACTCTTAATATCCTGATCGTAAACAGTTGTCGCAACATCTGTTCTTGGCTGATATCTTTGTGTTGATGATTGATCAGCAGACGCCAAATCTCCACCACCAACCAACGTTCGTGCTATTTGCTGTCTTGACATAGTATCTACTGAATTAAAAGTTATCATTGCAGGCAAAATTCTTGAAGAAGCAGTAGCTACTTCCGGACTGATCAACAATGTCTTGCCATCATCTGTTTTGACTATTGGAATAGAAAGAACAACAGGTGAAACTTCAACAGATGTTACATCTTGCATATTTCCTACTCTTTCAGCAATAGCTGTTACTTGATAAGCGCTGATGGTTGATGGTTTGAATGCAAGTGGTTGATTATTTACTGTCGTTACTTCAATTGCCCTGCTTTCAAAGGTAGGTACTGACGTCTCACGTGCTATCTGCTGTCTTGGCATTTCAACCGGCGCAGCTGTCATCATTGCCGGCATTCTCGATACTTCGGCTCTT
>JAHJCZ010000127.1 GCA_018812705.1 Candidatus Omnitrophota bacterium | reverse complement strand
TATACGTGAAAAGTATGAAAATATTTACAGAGAAGATCCGACTCTAAAATTGTATCTTGCTGAAGAAAATATTATTGAAAAGAATTGGTCTAATGTGCTTTATTTTGTAGGAAAAACATTCATGAAACTAAAGCTTTATGAAGAATCTTTAGAATATTTTAATAAAACAATTGAACAAGATAAAGATAATTATTTGCCGTATTTAGGAATTGCGTTGATTAATTTTGAGCTAGGAAACAAAGATAATGCTAGAAAGTACATAGGCATGGCAGAAAATCTATCTGATAATGATGAAATAAATATTTATAAGGAGATTCTTGGCTTGTGAAAATTAAGAATATTACGGTTTTGATAATTGTATTGTTGCTTGCTGTAATTGCTTTAGAAAGCTATCTACAAACGAAATATGGTCCTATAACAGTTGAAGAAGAAGAGCAGCCATTTTTTAAATATGCTTATGAAGATATTAACAAGAAATTGTATAAAAAGGTATTTAAGAATGAAAAATATATGTATGTGTCACAAAGACAATATTATGAGAACTATGCAGAATTTTCAGCCAAGAAAGATAATGATGTAATAAGACTGTTTATTATTGGCGGCTCTGTTGCGCATGGGTGGGAAGATCCCATGTCGATACCTAGCGATTTTATCACCGGAAAGAAACTAGAAATTATAAATGTAGGAATGCCTGGTTATGATAGTTACAGAGTTAAGCTAATTGCAAGAGAACTTTTGCAGTATGAACCTGATTTAATCGTTGTTCTTTCTGGTAACAATGAGTATTTTCCTAAGCAAGGTTTTAATCCAATAGCGTATTCATTGAATAAATTTTTAACGAGATTTTATTTTTATAATGATTTACAAAAGAAAATCTTTCGTTCTAGGTTCAAAGATAGGAATCCTTTTGAAAGAAATTTAGGGAAAGACCTTGAAAGATACGAAAATAATATCCGTGATATAGTTCGAAATATTCAAAAAAAAGGAGTTTCTGTAATACTTTGTACTCTTCCGATAAATATGAAAGGTTCGATTTCAGCAAGGCCAGTGCCTGTTAACAAGCAAATATTATTGGGAAAATTATTAATCGAGGATAAAAAGTTCTATGAGGCTATTGAAGTATTGAGGGACTTTATTAAGAAAACTGATGATAATTTGTATGGATATTATTATTTAGCGAAGGCGTATGAACAAATTGAAGATTATAAGTCTGCAAAAGAGAACTATTTATTTTCAGTTGAGGCTGCGGCTGATGATTTTGCAACTCCAAGCAAAAACATGAAAATTCGTAATATAAGCAAAGAGGAAAAAGTTGCGCTAATTGATCTAGAGTCAATTTTTATCAATTTCGCAAAACAGAACATAACTGACAGAGAAATTTTTGCTGATCATTGTCATTTGTGGGATGAATATTATCGATTGTTTGACAATGCATTGCTTAAAGAAATATTTAAAAAAGATTCAAAGTATTTAAACAAAACAGATTTGGAGAAGAATAAAAGTAAACAACAATATTTTTCTGATCAATTTAAGCCTCCATCATTAAAAGAATTTGGAAAAATCCAAGAAAATGTTAACAGAATTATTGGATATGCTGGATTTTATTCGATTGAAAATAATAATATTTCTGAAAGAGCATTATATAGTTTTGAAACCCTGTATTTAATGGATCCAGGACTTTTGTCCAATATGCGATTTTTAAAAGAAAATATTAGGGAGCTGCTAGAGCAGAATCAGTATATTAGCGAAGATGCTTCTGATAAAAAGATATTTGACAGTAAATGGAAACAAATACTTTATCACATAGGCGAAACATATCGCAGGATGAACATGCTTGAAGAAGCTCTTGATTATTTTAACAAGGCGATTGCATTGAACGATACATATTATTTGCCATATTTAGGCAGAACACTAGTGTATTACTCATTAGAAAATAAAGAAGAAATGTTAATTAATATAAATAAAGCTTTGTCTTGTTCAGAAAACAATTCAATGGAAATTCAATATTATAAAGAAATTCTTGATGAGTTGTTAACACATTTTAATTGAACTTGTTTTTTTGAACAATTTTGTAAATGAAAAAAAACATAATAAAAATATTAATAATAGTTGCAATTTCTTTATCAATTGACTACTTTGCGATAGATAGTCGTAACTCCATGTTCCCAATGGGGGGCGATAAAGATTCCTTTAAATATGCTTACGGAGATATTTATAAGAAGCTTTACAAAAAGAAGTTTAGGGATGGGAAATTTGTATATTCATCACAAAGGCAGTATTTCTCAGATTACAAAGATTTTCCTATTGTTAAACCTTCGGATACAATAAGGATCATATTTTTAGGAGGGTCATTTACCTTTGATTGGGCTGGGAATATTACTCTACCTGTTGATCTTGTTCCCGGAAAAAAACTCGAGATAATTAATGCAGGAATGCCCGGCTATGATAGTTATAGGGTTGAAATTATTGCAAAAGAAATGTTGTTATATGATCCAGACCTTATAGTCCTTCTTTCCGGAAATAATGAGTACTTTCCTGAACAAGGTATTAATTTGAAGGCTTACTATATTAATGATTTTCTAACACGATTTTCTTTGTATCGTAAGTTGAAGAAAAACATGACAACCTATAAAAAAGAAAGAGCTGTGGTAGATAGCGATCAAGCAAAACAAATTTATCTCAATTATCATAAGAATTTAAGAAGTATTGTTGATAGCGCGAATAAAAAAGGGATACCAATTATATTGTGTACGTTGCCTTTGAATCTTACTGGAAGTTTGTCAGATGTACAAGAGCCTGTAAATAAGCTGTTTATTGAAGCTAAAGTATTGTTAGAAAATGGGGATTATGGAAAAGCAATAGATCGTTTTAACGATTATCTTCAAGAAAATCCAGGAGATATGTTAGGCCATTACTTTCTTGGTCGCGCACATGAAAAGAACAAAAATTATAATGAAGCAAAAAATCATTATTCTTTGGCCAAAGAGGTAATGGTTGTTTCTGACACTTCCAATACTGAAAAAAATGGAATTGTTCGAAAAATAGCTAAAGAAGAAGGAACAGGGCTTCTTGATCTTGAGGAAATATTTACAAAGATAGCCCCTAATGGTCTAACAGGCATGGAGCAGTTTAGAGATCATTGCCATATTTGGGAAGAATATGTGCCGCTAGTGGACCGATCACTTATAAAAATAATCCTTCAGAATAATACAATTTATTCAAAGCTTTTTGATTCAAATAAAACTAAAGAAAAGTTAGAAGAGTATACAACGAATATTGAAACGCCAATGTTCAAAGAGATTGTAGAAAATGATGAAAATTGGGAAAGAATTACATTTCACGCAGTTATTAATTCAATTCAGGCCAATAACAAGTTTTCAGAACAATCCTTGTTGTTTCTTGAAACGCTTTATTTAATGGACCCTAATAGTTTGTGGAATATTCAATAT
The DNA here is from genome assembly GCA_018812705.1 of Candidatus Omnitrophota bacterium. Classification (GTDB taxonomy): domain Bacteria; phylum Omnitrophota; class Gorgyraeia; order Zapsychrales; family Zapsychraceae; genus Zapsychrus_A. The sequence goes on along the minus strand of JAHJCZ010000127.1, from coordinate 3,622 downwards.
TCTGAAAAATATATTAATCGCCTGCTTAATCAAGACCCTTATAGCCGAAAGACCATATTGGCGAATAATGAGTTTAGTCAAAACTGGTATCGCGTGCTTTCTCACGTAGGAGAAACTTATCGCAGGCTTCGCAAATATGAAGAAGCTTTAGTTTATTTTGATACGTCCATTGATTTTAATCAGGATGATTATGCCTCGTACTTAGGAAGGTCCTTGACATATCATTCTTTAAACAATAAGCAAAAAGCAAAAAGAGATATGGAAAAGGCTTTATTATGCAAGGACACGAATAAAGCTGAAATTAACGTATATCAAGAGATCTTGGGTCTTTAAAAAACCTATCTATCGGTTAGGAAATTTTATGAAAATATTATTAGTTGTTCCCACAGTTGACACATGTTATGAGCACGTTCCTAGTATGGGTTTAATGAACTTATATTTAATTGGGAAAGAGCTTGGCTGCGAGATGGAGTTGATTGACCTTACTGATGTTTCATATAAAAAAGGTCTGGATATAATATTATCCAAAAGATATGACATTATAGGAATTACATGTAATTTTACTAATGCGGCACCATATTGCATGCAGTATGCAAAAGACATTAAAATAAAATACCCCGAAACTATGGTTATATCAGGGGGTAATCATGCAACTTTAGTGCCTGAAGATCTTTTGTTTAATGGATATGATTTTATTATTTATGGCGAGGGAGAACTTTCTTTTAGAGAGTTTGCAAATAATTGTTTACTTAAGCAACCTTTGATGGATATTAAAGGTTTAATGTACTTGAGAGATGGCGAAATTATTAAGAATAAACCCCGAGAATTGATTGAAAATCTAGATACATTGCCATTTAATGATTATTCTGAATTCGATCTGGAACCATATTTTAAAAAATCCGGATTAAGATATATAAGCCTGGAAACATCAAGAGGTTGTGTGTATAACTGTGCTTTTTGTTCGACCGTAAAAATGTGGGGTCACAATTATAGGCATAAGTCACCAAGAAGGATTGTTGACGAGTTTAAGACGGCCAAGAAACTTGATCTGGATTTTGTGTTTTTAGAAGATGATGATGTTGCTCTTAATGAACAAAATTTACGTGAATTTTGTAAGCTGCTAATAAAAGAAGATATTGGATTAGACTGGGGGATGGGAATCGGGTCGGCTTCTATAAAAGATGAATCAACTTTTGATCTTCTTGCTGAAAGCAGATGTGTTAAAGTAAATGTTTGCATTGAATCAGCAAATACAAGGCTTTTGAAAGCGTATCGAAAACCGTATACGATCGAAGATAATGAAAAGTTGTGTAAAAACCTGAACAAGCATCGGATACTTATACATAATCATGGTGTTATTGGATATTTTGATGAAACTATACGGGAAATCCTGAATACTTATTTTTTTCTTATAAGAACTTCTCCTTTGTGGCATATAAGTATTTTGGAACCAAGGCCAGGATCTGACTACTGGAAAGATTGGTGCGGCAAAAATGATAGTTCAAAATATAATCTTTTTGGAAAAGCCAATGTTTTTTGGGGAAGTAAAAAACTATTGATCTATGTATTGTATCGTTTTTTTGCATTAGTATATTTTTTAAGTCCAATAAGGGCATATAAAGCATTTTTTGAAAAGAACAAGGGGGTTTCATATAGTTATCGTATTCAATATTATGTCGCATACAGGACCATAAAGGAAAATCTTGCTGGTATGTTTAAAACTATTTTACAGGTCTTCAAATAAAATTTATGAAAACAGAGAAAAAAACTATTGTTTTAAGTTCACTTTTGCTTGGGGTAGTGATTCTTTTTATATATTTTCCATGTTTTTCATTTCCTCCGATCAGTGATGCCTGGGAAATGTTGTATTCATTTCATCATTTAGATTCATTTTCTGGGAATATTAAATGGCTGCATGTGTTGAATTTTGATGTGTTTGAGCAGATTGGCTATCGACCTTTAGCGCACACTTTCTATTTTATGTTGCATCTTATATTTGGCTCAAAATTTGAAATAACTAATATTATCAATTTTTTATTCTACATATTGAATCTTATATTGCTGTTTAGGTTTAGCACTATGTTCATTAAGGATAAAGGCCTTTCATTTATATATGTCATGCTTTTTGCACTACTATTTAGTCACAGCGTTATGGTTATTTGGCCTGGGCATACATTTATTTTTATTAGTTTAGGTTCTTTTGTTTTGGGTTTTATTTTATACGTAAGATTTTTAAGAACTTTCAACTGGTTCTTGCTGGTATTAATAGTACTCACTTTTCTAATTGGTATGTGGGGTTATGAATCGTTTTTTCTTTGGCCGACAGCAATTCTTATATTGTCGAGCATAAATATTATTCGAGAAAGAAAGAAAAGCACAGATAAGTTGAGTAATAAAGCTAATTTCATTATCCTGTTTTCCACATATTCAATTTATCTAATTGTATATATGTTGTTGAAAAGTTTAGGTACGTACAATGTATCACTACATAAATTTTCCGACTTTTTTATACTGATTAATGCCTCCTCAAGTATTTTATTGTCAGTATTTAATGTTTTTTATAACAACTTTATTGTTAATATTTTCCCATTTATAGCTTTTCCGGTCAAAGTCAGTGAAAATACTTACATGGCAGGATCCGTGCTTAATTATATTGATAGAAGTACACAGATAGTGTTTGTTGTGGGTAGTTTTATTGCCAACGCGTTTTTTTATGTTTTTTATTTTCTATACAAGAATAAATGCTTTGAACAAATCAAAACTATTACTTTTTTTCTCTTTTTGATTTTATCAGAAAAGTCCTTAGTGTATTTAGGTAAATTGGGCATCAATCATACAGTTGGATATTGTTTAAGTGAGTTCAGGTATCAATATGTACCTAATGCTCTTTTTTTGCTCCTTATCTTTTATTTGATCGAAACATATTTAAAGCCAAAAAATAGCAAACGTATTATTATATTTTTAATTGTTATCCTGATAAGTTTCTTTAACATTTATTGTACAAGAAAGATGGTTGACCTATATAGTTTTCATCTTGAAGGTTTAAAAAAAATGTCACTATCAATTCGTGCTGGTATTGCAAAAGGCAGGATAAACAGTGTTAAAAAAGTATTCATCGACAAGGATATGCCAGATTATTTTCCATGCATGGCATGGAACATTGAGATGGGGGATAGATTCATTAAAAAAGGCAACTATGAGTGGATGTTCACTAAGCAACAGATCGCTTTCTTTGCCAACGATATAGATGAAGCAGAATGGATAATAGATAAACAGACGTTTGCTGTTGTGAAGAATAACAGTGAAAATGTTGCAAGAGAAGGAACAAGGATAAATAATGGCAAGGCAGAGCAGTACAGGAATTTAGGGTATTATTATGGGCTGGAAAAAGATCATTACAAAGCAATAGTCGCATTTAAAAAAGCAATTGATAATGATCCTAATGACTATTTAGCTTATCATGAATTGAGCGAAAATTATAAGCGTCTAGGTAAAGTTGAAGATTCTCAGAATATGTATATTAAATTCTTAAAGCTAAAGCCATAGACATATTATAGTGCAAATTTTATAGGAACAAAGATTGTGAATTTTAAAAACAAAACTTTTGATTTAATATTTGCGG
>JAHJCZ010000126.1 GCA_018812705.1 Candidatus Omnitrophota bacterium | reverse complement strand
GAATTCATTTTTAACCTCATCAAACAATTTAACATCACCGCCACGAAAACCATATATCGCTTGTTTTTTATCACCAACAAAGAACAATGACCCTCCCGTAGATAAAGCTTCCAAAGGCATTATTGATAAATTCTGCCATTGAAGACGGCTAGTATCTTGAAACTCGTCTATCAAATGATGCCTAAACCGAGTTGCAAGCCTATAATAAAGCTCTTCCACTGTTACGAACTCATCAGAAAAAAGCTGCCTGGCCCTTTTATTCAATTCTGATAAAAAGAGAACATCATCCTTAGATGTCATCTCATAAAAGCCTTTCATTACTTGAGCATATACTTCTATGTATGGATTGAACAAAGACGCTGATTCTTCCTCGCAGAGAGCCTTTAGGTTCTTCCTAATCTTTCCCCAAAGCTTAATAGCTTCATCAGAAACCTTATCGCTCTTTCTTGTTGGCATATCCTCATTAGCAAAACGTTTAGGCACACTATCGATATCATAGCCGCTCTCAATTGCTTTTACTAAAAATGATCCCAGGCTTTTATAAAATCCCGCATGTATCTGACCCTCAACCTCAACAGACAATAATTTCATATATTCTAATATTTTTGATTTTCTTTTAATAATTTCTGAAGAAGTTAACGGGCCCTTCTTAAATGCTCCTTCATATGAATTGCTTTGATTAAAAAGCATTGAAATAATGGACAAAATATCATCTTTAGGGAACCACCCTAATCTATTCTCTAAATAAAGATAATTTCTTAGGAATTCTTCAAATGCCTTATGTACATTGCTATCGCTTGCTGCCTTTTCAAGTAATTGATCTAAACTGAACTGCAAATACTCAAGATAATTGGTCTTGATCTTGAAATTGGAAGTTAATCCCACTTTGAAAGCACAGCCAGCTAAAAATGAATTAACGAACTTATCTATTGTCTGAACTTGAAAATAATTGTAATGACGAATTATCTGCTCCATTGCCGTAAAAGCTCTTTTCTGGGCCTCACTGAAAGAAATGCCTAGGGGTTTTAGAATATCGTTCTTTTCAATTTCAGGAAGACGATCAAATGATATAGACCTTAAAAATTCCAAGATCCTTTCCTTCATTTCAAAAGCAGCCTTATTTGTAAAAGTAATTGCCAAAATATTGCTGATAGACACTTCATCAACCTTTAAAGGTGAGCTAAGCAGCAACCGAACATATCTTTTTGCTAAAGCATATGTTTTCCCGCTTCCTGCAGAAGCCTCAACAACTCTCACTTCAGGAAGATCAAATAATATTTTTTTGGAAGAATTCATAGGAAGTTATAAAAAGCTATTATCTAGCTTCTTCGTTCAATAAGCTTGCAAGTTTTTTATCATAACGATCAAAGCACTTAAGCATAATATCGTCAATTGACTCTTGATGCTCAAGCATTAATTCAAAACATAGTACCGCTAAATCCCCTGTTTCAACGAGAAAATGCCTGTCGTTTGCATCATTAAGCTCCTTGATCTCTTCAACGTGATGCCTGATCAGCTCAAGCAGTCTCTGATTATGCTCCTTACCAGCTTTTTCATTATACAAAGCTGATGCAGAATGTATCTTTTTTATTCTTTCAATTGCCGCTTTACTCAAAACATGATCGCTCATAGGTCATCCCATTCATGAAAAACAAAATCAGGCGCATCAGTTTCAGCGATCTGTTTTAATAATTGCTTTACTGCATGAAATGTCTTAACAAACCTGGTCTCTTCAAATGTTATTGATTCATAGTATATTTGATAATCCTTCTCCCCATCTTTCAGCTTCTTTTGAAGCTTATTATACTTTTTATTCCAGCGCTTATAAGGAACCTTTATCATTAAACTGATCTCATTCCATAATTCAGGCACGGATGTAAAATCATCATTTTCTATTAAAAATAAGGCATTATTTTTTATAATATTCTTATAATTCCCAACCTTATCACACCTGTTGCATTCAAATATTTCAATAAAATTTTTCTCAAAGCCCTCTTCAAAAGAAAAAAGCACTTCTTGAGCAGCCTTCATATCACCCTCTCTTGCTCTTGCAACGACCTTCGAATACCTGTTATTGACCAATTGGTCAACATTATTGACCAATCTTCGCAACTTCTTTTTATCTTTATCGATCTTTAGGGATATCTTTGAGGCTATTTCATGAAGGATTGTTATATCATCAGTATGCAAATTAACTATCATCCCAACTAATTGTTCTTGCTCAACTTTTATAAGAATGTGAGAAGAATCAAGCAGCTTGAACAACTTTTCTTGATCATTTTTTTGACCAGAATAAGAGCTATTAGAAATAATGCCTTCTGAACTCTCAGCGACATAACGAGGGATACCTGGGAAAGGCTTAATTCCCGAGGATGTCACTCCAGCCTCAATCGGAGGGACATATAAAGAGAACCCACAAAACAAATAAACAAGCACTAGCTGCACGTTCTTTATATTAATCTTCTTATTAATCATATAGTAATCTTAACAAATGAATTACAAAAAACAATATTAAAAATTTATTCAATTATTTTTATTTTTTTCATTGTTAGCTCTTGAAATTTTGCAAAAAATATGTCATACTAAACAAAGTAAGAGGAGGTAGAAACGATAGCGAAAGCAATTAAGGTCTATCGCCTTATAGGAGCGGCTCCCTGAATCTAAAAGTTGGGAGCCGTTTTTATTTATACTAAAATTAGAAAAATTTAGAATTTTATAAATTTTCCCACTTTTTTTGGACTTTTTAGCTTTTCTCGAACATTTTTAACCAAACAAAAATACCTTTTATTGCAATTAATACTGGCAACATGATAAGAAATAATACTACAATTCTCCTTTGCCTACTTGTTAGGTCAAGCCTTTCGACCTTAATTTCTTTTTTATCAATAAAAATATGATAATCCACTTCAGAAATCCAATTAATTAAATTTAGACCCAATCTTGCAT
>JAHJCZ010000125.1 GCA_018812705.1 Candidatus Omnitrophota bacterium | reverse complement strand
TTCCTGTACCTTTAACGCTTTCCATTCCACGATAAAGAACACGAGAAAACTTTTTAAATAGTTTTTCTATATCAACCTCCGCAATAGGCGTGCCATCATTGTAGACCTCAACCTCTATCATATCCTTCAAATTCCTTGAATCTATACGCAGCTCCCCTTTTTGTTTTCCATACTTTATCGCATTGCTTATAAGGTTGTTCGCAACAATTTGCAAAAGAGCAGAATCAGCTACTATCTTCAATTCAGGATCTATATTATTTTTAATGCACATTTCTTTTTCAATGGCCTGCTGCGCAAAAGCATCAACTGCAACATCAAACACATTTTCTTTCAGCTTAAGTTCATTCTTTGTTACATTAAGCTCATCTTTTTCAATACGGCTAAGGTTCAGGAAGTTCTTAACTGTGACTGTTAAGTAATCCAAATTCCTTGCCATAGATTTCAATGCATTCGCCTGTTTCTCGTTGATAGGGCCTAATATGCCCTTATTAAAAAGGTAAGTATTTAGCACTACTGATGAAAGAACCCCTTTGAACTCATGGGCCACAAATCCTATAAGGTCTAAATAACGTTTATTTAATATCTCCAGCTTTTCGTTCGTAACATCTAGCCTTTCATCCCGCTCTGCCAATTTACCGGACATTTTATTGATGGATTCCATCAACTCATTGAGCTCTTTCACGTCGGTCTTTTCATCTATCCTTGATTCAAGATTGCCTTCAGATATCTGGCTTGTTGCTTTAAGTATTTTGTTCAAAGAGCCTACCATGGAATTAGTGATTATATATGAAAATAAAATGGTAATAAGAAGTGTCGCCCCTATAATTGATATCAATGTTAAGAACAGGTCTCTTTGAAGCTCCGTGAATGGCTTCTCTAAAACTCCGATATAAAGAATGCCAATAATATCACCATTAATGTTCAAGATCGGCTCATAAGCAGTAAAATACCAATCTGTTACTACAAAAGCCTTGTCCAGCCATTTTTTTCCCTGCTTAATGACGGTGTTGTAAACAACATCAGAAACCCTGGTGCCTATTGCCCTTTGCCCTGATTCATCAAGAACATTTGTAGCAACACGAACATCACCTTGAAAGATAGTAATTGTCCCTACAGGCTTCCCTTTATATAAACGCTTTTCAAAAACAGTACCGACTATATCATCAACGAACTTATAATTCCTGTTCAGGAATTTACCACCTACAAGGATCTTTTCTATGTGCCCGGTATCTGTCATAAACGGCTTTGCATATTCTAGGGCCATAACGCTGTTCAGTTCGGTTCTGTCAGTTGGATGCGCCTTATTAGTGGACCTGATCTTTATTGGGTCTATTTTGCCCTTGATAAGCTCAACTTGTTTTTCAGGGATTATTCTTGTAGCCCCGACATCTTGTGTAGTTTGATTGACCCTTTTTACGATCTCGCTTGTTTCTAGGCTAATATTCTCTTTAGGAACCCAATACAAATAGTCAAGGTCCAAGTAATTTCGCAATAGGCCAAGATCATCATGTGCATCAATTAAGTTAAAGGCCAGCTGCATCTGTTCGAATTGACGATCATAAGACAGGCGAACTATTTCCAGGTCCTTACTTACCTTATCCTGAGCAGTTTCAAATATATTCTTCTTAACGACAAAAAAACCAAAAACAGTCATACACGCGCCTAAAAGCAATATAACATTTAGAAGCGTAAACATAATTTTGGCTCTTAATTTAAGGATCATCATCTTTAAGTCTCATTAATAATATGGATATGGAAGCAGGAATTGAATGTTTAAGCGTGATCCATATTATACATCATTGGTTTGTTCTTCCTGTTCCATTTTTAATGCCTTCACAAAATACGCTACTGACTCCAATTCAAGTTTTAAATTCACATCATTTATATAAAAGTCTTTCGGGGACTTAAGCGCGATCGGTGCGAAATTCATTACTCCCTTTATCCCTGCCAATATCATGATATCCAATACTTGCTGTGCCGCATGATAAGGAACTGCAATAACACCAATTTCAATTTTATATTTACATATAAATTCATATAAGCTTTCTAAAGGTAAGACTGGCGGATTGGCACTTGCATTGTAATTATTTATATCACTATCAAATAAAGCTACTATCTCAAGCCCTTCCTTATAAAACCCGGAGTACTTCATCAATGCACGTCCTATATTCCCAGCGCCAACAATAACAACTCTCTGCTTTTCGTTTTTTCCTAGAAGTTCGTTCAACTGCTCAAGAAGATCATCGATATTATAGCCAGCTCTTTTGTTTCCTGATAAGCCAAATAATGAGAAATCTTTTCTGACCTGAGTTGATGTCGTACCCATTGCTTCAGCAAGATCATCAGAAAAAAGGTTTTTAATACCAATACTTTTAGCCCTTATTAAAAAATCTTTGTATTGAAACAATCTCATTACACTTAATTTTGCAAATTTCATTTTGTACCTTTCTTTCACAATACCCATCAAAATAATAACATATATTAACTTATTGTCAATGGTTTTGTGAATATTTTCACGTTAACCATCATTGCCCTGCCCTATCCTTTTGGCATTAATACCTTTACGCAATCTACACTTTTTAAATTAATTTTATTTATTGTGAAAATAAGTAACTTTTATTTGCATAAAAAAAGCGCAAATCTTAATAATTATTAAAATTTGCGCCTTTTAAAATATTTTCTAATTATACAAAAACTTCTCTTCTTGACCTTAAAGACATGCTTAGAGTAGAGATATCTGCAAACTCAACCGCGCTGCCCATTGGCAAACCAACACCGATACGACTCACTTTTACGCCAAGCGGCTTTAATTGCCGAATAAGATACAATGCAGTCATCTCGCCTTCACTGTCCGGGTCCGTAGCAATAACCACTTCTTTTATATCTTCACTATGCACTCTGTTTACTAGCTGCTGTATCCTGATATTGTCTGGCCCCCTGCCTTCGGTCGGAGAGATATTGCCAAGTAAAACATGATATACACCACTGAAAGAACCTGAGCGCTCAATAGCCAAAAGATCTTTTGGGTCTTCTACAACGCATACTATGCTGCTATCACGAGACGTATCACTGCAGACCATGCATACTTCAGTTTCACAAAGATTATTGCATATTCTGCAAAACTTTAACCCCTCTTTTAATTTCATTATGCAATCAGACAATCCCTTGGCATCATCATATGAATGATTTAATATCCAAAAAACCATTCTCTCGGCGCTTCGCCTGCCAACGCCCGGAAGCTTGGTAAATCTTTCCATCAATTCTTCTATTAATTTTGGATAGCCCATTTATTATTCCTGATGCCAGCGACTGACTATTTTTCCTTCAAAAACATCTATCGCCGCCTTTACTTCTTCGTCCTCTTTTCTTTCTTCATTCATCTTATCATCAGAAGACACATATTTTATAATAATTTTGGAATTTAATTTCTCAGAAAACACTTCTTCGACCAAAGCAATGTTATCGTTCGTATCCAAAGATTCACGATGAAATGTATGCTTATCGCTAAATCCAACAGTTAAAGTATTGTTAGAAAATATCAGCGGCGTCCCTTCCTGCATGTAAGTAGCTGCTGACATCTTTTTTCTGCTTAATGCATAAGTAAGAGAATCCCACATCCTGACTATATTACGAATATCAATGTTGCCGCCGCTAAAGTCCCGGTCATCTTCAATGTCAATGGCCTCTTCCTCTTCATCAAACTCAGGCGCAGCCTCATTATTCGATTTTGACGCAACATCCATGCTATCATCTGCGTCATTTGATGACCTGCTTCCCTCAATATCAACATAACCTTTATTATTGCTTATTATCTTAGCAGGTGAAAATTTTCGCTCGACCTTTTCATCTTGGCCTTCAGCATTACCACTTTTTTGGCGAGCAGCTTCTTCTTTATATGTTAATTTTGCAAAAGCCACCTCAATTGACATTCTTATTGATTCTGTGATACGAGCAGATTCCTGCGTTTCTATGAACATATCTATAGACCTCAATATATCCTTCAAAGAAAAATTCTTTGACTGCTCAAATATCCTTTTTTTTATACTTCCGGAATAATCAAGCAGTTTCTGCAGATCCTGACCCCCGATCTTCATGATCATTAAATTCCTGTAATGCTCAAGAAGGTCTTTTACCAACTGCCTAAGGTCCTTACCTTTATCAATGATCTCATCCAGGACTTTCAGGACTGCGACACAATCATTCTTGCTAAGGGCATCTGCCATATCGAACAATAGCTCAGACTCAACTAAACCAAGCATTGAATAAACGTCCTCTACTTTAACGCTCTTGTCGCTGATTGAGCTTATCTGGTCCAGAACGCTCAAAGCGTCTCTCAAGCTGCCTCCCGATGCCTTTGCTATCGCATACATAGCATCCTCACATATTTTAAAGCCCTCTTTTTTGCCTATTTCATTAAGAGCTTCAACAATTATTTTGGAAGGGATCCTTTTAAAATCAAACCTTTGACACCTGGATATTATCGTAGCAGGAACCTTGTTCGGCTCAGTCGTAGCAAAAATAAATTTTACATGAGGTGGCGGCTCTTCTAAGGTCTTTAACAATGCATTAAAGGCCTCTGTTGTCAACATATGAACTTCATCGACTATATATATTTTGTACCTTCCATAGCTTGGGGCGAACTTGACGTTCTCCCTTAAAGCCCTTATCTCATCAATGCCCCTGTTTGAAGCGCCGTCGATCTCAAGGACATCAAAGCTGTTCCCTTTTAATATTTCGGTGCAAGCTGAACACTTGTCGCATGGTTTAGCAGCAGGGCCTTTTTCACAATTCAGAGTTTTTGCCAGTATCCTTGCACAAGAGGTCTTACCGATCCCTCTCGGCCCGCAAAAAAGATAAGAATGCGCTATGCGGTCTGCCTTAATTGCCTTTTTCAGGATCTCTGTTATGTGGTCTTGCCCAACAACATCATCAAAATTCTGAGGCCTGAATTTTCTAGCTAAAACTAAGTACGTCATCTATTTAATCCTTTATAATTCTATAGGTTGGGTATGCAAAATTAACGTTTGGCTCTTTATTAAAATCTTCTAAAATACTCTGACACAGCTTATCCTGGCTTGACCGTCTCTTTTTTGCTTCTGTTAAATACCTTATTGTCAGCTCAACCCCGCTATCCTTGATATTTACATAAACAATAGGAGTTATCGTTTCATAATAGATCATATACCTGTTCTTCATAGCATCAATTTTTCTTCGAACCTTGGTCTCCATACCATCTGCAAGTTTATCAACATGCAGGATCATGATCTCTTTAGCTCTTTTCCAATCACTTTCAAACGTGACCAAAATAGGTATCTCGTTCCATATGAACTCAAATCCACGGCTATAATTAAAATTCTCAGCTTTAAAAACAAAGCTGTTCGGCACGTTAACTATTCTTCCAGTGCTCTGGTCAGCATCTACCCAGTTGCCGATCTCAAGCAATGAGGTCTGGAATAATCTTATATCAATAATATCACCCTTGATCCCTTTTATTTCAATACGGTCACCGACCTCGAACGGATGCCTTACCATTATTAGTGCCCAGCCGGCGACGCAAAGTATTACCTCCTGCAAAGCCAAAGCAAGGCCGGCAGAAGCAACTCCAAGAAATATCGTTATTGAATTCAAGCTTTGCATCCAGATAAAAAAAGTCAAAACAAATATCGACCCGTGCACGGAATAAACAACATTTCTCCTGAAGATATGCCTGATCTTAATGTTTGTCAGCTTGCGATTGCCAAATCCGATCAAAAGGAACATGAATAAATAACCCACAATAATAACGAAAGCTGTTTGCAGAACCTTCCTTTGAACAGGAACTTGCTGCCTGGCGACAGTGTTAACTACCACTTCTCTCACCATATCAGGCTCAATTACAATGTTTTGACTTGAAGCAATGTCCTGCTTTCTTGGCCTTACAGCAGAGGCATCAGCTACGCCTGAAACCAATGTGAAGGCAAATAGAACAAACATTGAAATTATAATTATTTTTTTACTTTTCATTTAGTTACACCTTAAAAATGTGGATGATTATGATAATTCTTGAAAATGATTTACGAATTCATGTTACAGTTTGCGAATATAAATGTCAATTGAATAACCTTATAATATTTGGATTTAGCGCTCTTTAGATTATAACACCCATTACTGTTGAGCCTTTTCAATGAATCTTTTTATTTCATCAGCTATGATCTTGTTTGTTTTTTTGCCAAAATGTGTACCATCATATGATCTATCAAATGAAGTCTCCGGCAGGTCTTTAAACACAGTCATAAGATCAAGACATTTAAGGCCTGAACCGCACATTTCGGATACCATTTTATTCCATTGCTGATTATAACGTTTATTACTTTTGTAATCCTGAACATTATTCTTATCAGGCAAAAAGGTCAGAATAAAATCCTTCCCATTCATCTTTGCTTCATCATTGACCTTATTAAATAGCTTGCTGATAATTTGAAATGCTTCGGAATCAGGATCGATAAATCGCAAGTTCAACCGGGCTATTTTTCCTTCATAGTAAATAGCAGCTAGCACTTTATACAGGACCGATCTTCCAAGAACCTTACGACCTTCATATTTCTCATGCGAATAATACCGGTCATATTTGTTTAAATAATTACGGAACCTATCGCTAAAACGCTTATCATTTTCCTGATAAAAACTATTCATATCCGGATATAGCGACTCGATCAGGACCAATTCATTATCTTGTAATATATGACGTGGAACAGGCCGGCATCCTATCCATTTTCGAAGGCAACGCGCAATATTTACCTCCCTGACAAAATCCATGGGAAGAAAAACGAACAAAGCTGTGTCGTAATCGATCTCGGAAATCACCTGCTGGAACCTCAGGTAACTCTGCGTCATGCTGTATCCATTGACGCCGAAATTCAAAACCTCTGTTCTCTCAAGGCCCTGCTCCATAAAATGCGGCCATGTTTCTTCCTGAGGAACACCCCGACAATGTGTAAAAGATTCGCCAAAGACTAAAATTCGCTTGTAACCTTGCGGTATTTCAGAAGAGACATCTCTGCGATACCGCGCTCCGACATTATTGGATTGCCACCAATTATTAACTGATGTGAAATTTCTTTCATAAGCATATCCGCACTTTCTATCCTCTTTAAAAGCACCAACAATATCAGCTATGGTAATGTCTATTCCATCAACAGATACCCCAAACAACATATCATGATCGATCTGTATCACATCTCCCGCAGCCTTAACGTTCTTATCATAATACTTCATATTACAAGGCGCCAATTCAAGCTTATTGAACACCCCATAACAATGTTTTGACGGCTTAACAAAGAACAAACGCAATATGATCTCTAATGCAAGAAATATGCAAAGCAACGTGATAAAAGACCTTATTATGATTTTACGTGTTTTCATCTAAGATATTAATTCGCATCTTTTAATATGCCCGCAAGCTTTACATCTTTTTCATTGTAAGAGCAATTCTTTTTCTATCCCGATCGACTTCCAGGACCGTAACTTGAACCTGTTGATGAACTTTGATCAGATCGTGCGGGTCCTTTACAAATCTGTCAGAAAGCTGGCTTATATGCACCAAGCCATCGTGATGAACGCCGATATCTACAAAGGCCCCAAAAGCCGTAATGTTCGTTATAACTCCGGGAAGCTTCATCCCCGGGCTTAGATCTTCGATCCTTTCAACACCTTCCTTAAAAGTGAATATTTGAAATGGTTCGCGCGGATCACGTCCAGGTTTAACTAACTCGCTTTTTATATCCTGAAGAGTAGGCAATCCGATCGATTCTGTCACATATTTTTTCAGGTCTATTTTTTTATGATAGTTCTCATTTACGATGAGGTCCTTTACCGTACAATTCAGGTCCTTAGCCATGGCATTAACAATAAAATATGCTTCAGGATGCACGGCGCTTGAATCAAGAGGATCTTCACCGTCATTGATCCTCAAAAATCCGGCTGCCTGCTCATAAGCCTTTGCCCCAAGTCCGGAAACTGTGCTTATTTCAGTTCGCAGCTTGAACGGCCCATTTGTATTCCTGAAATCAATTATAGCTTGAGCCCTGCTAGGCCCCAGTCCTGAAACATACATTAAAAGCTGCTTGCTAGCTGTATTAACTTCAACCCCGACCTGATTAACGCAACTGATAACAGTATCAGAAAGGCTTGCTTTTAATAGAAACTGATCAACATCATGCTGGTACTGTCCAACACCGATGGACTTTGGATCGATCTTCACAAGTTCAGCAAGAGGGTCCATCAATCTTCTTCCAATAGAAACAGCGCCCCTGACCGTGACATCATAATCAGGAAATTCTTCTCTCGCTACGTCGGACGCTGAATAAATAGATGCCCCGCTTTCGGAGACCATAACAACGCTTATTTCTTTGGGCAATCCTATGCTTTTAATAAATGTCTCTGTCTCTCTGCTTGCGGTACCATTGCCTATAGCGATAACTTCTGTATTATACTTTTTACAAAGGCTCTTTATTGTATCGACAGCCTCTTCCTTCTGGCTTTCAGACATGATCAAATATATCGTTTCATTTTTAAGAAGCTTTCCCTGCCTGTCGAGGCATACTACCTTACAGCCTGTTCGCAAGCCCGGATCGATAGCCAAGACATTTTTCTGGCCCAAAGGCGAGGACATAAGCAATTGCCTCAAGTTACTCTTGAATATATCAATTGCATCCTTGTCTGCACGCTTCTTCATCTCTAATCTTATTTCAGTCTCAAGAGATGGTGACAGCAGCCTCTTATAACTATCATGAAGGGCTGTCTGGACATGCCCTGAATCTTCGCCTTTCCCTTTAATGAACATCGTCTCTAAGATCTCGATAGCTGGCTCTTCAGGCGGCAGGATCCTGACCATTAAGAATGTTTCTTTCTCGCCTCTTCTTACTGCAAGTATTCTGTGAGACGGCGCATTCTTTGCAAGCTCCTCCCATTCAAAATAGTCTTTGAATTTGCTTCCTTCAACCTCTTTACTACGCACGACTTTAGACCGCATGACTGCCTGGTCCTGGAACAATAGCCTTAACTGCGCGCGCGCCTGTGCGTTCTCGTTTATCCACTCCGCGATAATATCCCTGGCCCCTGCGATCGCAGCTTCTGTCGAATCAACCTTCAGCTTTGCATCTACATATTTGACAGCTTCTTTCTCGACATCAATTCCCTTTTGTTCAAATATTAATTTTGCCAGAGGCTCTAAACCTTTTTCTTTAGCCACTGTAGCCTTTGTCCTTCTCTTTGGCTTGTACGGCAAATAAATATCCTCAAGCACTGCCATTGTCTTGGCAGCGACTATCTTTGCTTCCAGTTCTTTAGTAAGCTTCCCTTGCTCCTTTATTGAAGCTAGGATCGCGGCTCTTCGCTTATCAAGCTCCCTTAACTGGGTCAGACGGTCGCGTATATTGGTGATCTCTACTTCATCTAAATTCCCGGTCACTTCTTTACGATAACGCGATATAAAAGGCACCGTTGATCCGTCGTCAAGAAGCTCGATCGTTGACGCGACTTTTGAAGACGCTATTTTTAATTCCTCTGCTATTTGCACACTGTAGTCTTTGCTCATGAAGATCTTACTCCCTATTGTTTAAATAATTTTTAAAGACAAAATTCCCGCCAGAACCAAAACTATTAAATATTTAACCGGCTTTGGCATTTTGCTCCTAAGAATTTTCTTAACCATCACATCAAATCCTATCGCTCCCAGATAAAAAGAAACAATTATCGGAGGAAGCATGTATCTAACAACCGACCCTTCACAATTGAACTGCTGTGTTTGTATTAGCGCAAAATAAATCACTACCGTCGCAAAAAGAAATACTGGCATAAATCCATACGAGTAGTCCTTCCTTTTATAAGTGAGCATGATTATTACGACGGCTATTATCATAAAATATATGCTGATAGAATGGTCAAACCAAAATTGGGCGCCAACCTTTTGCAACCAGGCAACACTGAATTCGGAATATCTCAAACCAACCTTTGTCAAGACAGACTGAAGCTCTTGACTGCCCCTAAAAACCTTCCACACGGAAAAAGGCATCTTGACCAAAGTAAAACCAACAGCCGCAAGCAGAACAGTTTTTACGTTCACTTTGTTCTTCTTAAGATAAAATACCGCCAATACAACGAACAAAGCAAAGCCATAAAGAGCGCCTGTCGATCTTATATTAGGATAAAGCCCGGCGATCAAACTGAATCCAAGAAATTCGTAAACAGATATCGAACTGCGGTTTATCATTCTTCGTAGCTCCATGACCATCAGCAGTAAATATGTCACAAAGAGCGCATCAGAAAATACAGCCCTAAAAAATACATGCGTGGTCCATGCCATCTTTCCAAAAGAACTTACCATGGCTAAAAACAAGAACAAGAAAGCCCACTTATTCTTTTTAACGATATTAAATATCATCAGCCACAAAATCGGGATAATAACAGCCGGCATAAAGAACACTGCTCTTGGCAGCTTTGCACCCAAAATCAGCGACGGCAAAGCATTGAAAAATGGCGTCCCGAAAGATTGAGTGGCTAACCCTCCGTAGGTGCCCAAATGCCCTTTAAGAACACCAAAATTTATCATGTCCTGTGCGGAATTTGCCCACAGGTTACCTTCGTCAGAAAAAAACGTCCTGCCGATAAAGAAATTATTCTCCATGCCGTACATTACAATATATACGAACCAAATTAACAATGAAATATTTGTGATATTGAACCAAGCACCAGAGCTTTTTCTTTCTATTTTATTATCTTGTTTTTTGAAAAAACTGACCACAACAGGGATCAACAAAAGTACTGTAACGATCAAAAGATATGACTGATCATTGATCTTAAAATACATCAAATTGAATAATGTAACAAAATACATCAGGATTGAAAAAAACAAAAAATACATCGGCGTAGAAAATCCGCCTATTCTCTTTGAATATAATTTTGCTAAGAGTATGTAGATCATGTACCCGGCAAAGCAAACGCCCAGGCTCTTCCAAAGCATAATGATCTTAAAGCTTTTGTAGTCCAATGCGCCAAATACCTGAATTGTCCGCACGAACAAGATACCCGAGACAAAGATCAAAATAAAGTTATATATCCAATCTTCAAAATGGCCTTTTCTTATTTTGAACGCATCCAATTCAAAGTTCATGATCATACTGACAAATTTTGCAAAACTGAAAACCGCACCCAAAAATGAAAGGTAAATCAGGATCAATACTGGAGGGTAATTTCTATCATTATCGGTTATATTTCTAATAACTTTATAATCACCTGACTCAGTACGGCCCTTTACAGAAATGTTGCCAAAGATCGGCCGCTTTTCACCTTTAACTTCTTTGATAAAGATCCCGAATTTTGAACTTTTTGGCCTAAAAGGCATCTTGAATGTTGTTAAAAGCTGACTGCCAAAATACAGTTTTATATCTTTACTGTTAACTTTAATTCTTGGCATCCAAACCCCGCCTTTTATCGGCATGGGTATCATCCCTATCATTATAGGTGCGCCTCTTATCATTCTCCCGACTATTAAATTATCAGAAAATTTACTATAAGTTATAATTGAATAGTTTCTTTCGTCTATATAATCAAACAACAATCCGCATTCATGCGAATCAAATATAATTGTCTGTAGTTCAAATTCTGCCCAATTCTCTTTAGAGAGAAGATTCCACTCGAAACCGTTCTTTGCAAATGTCCTTGTAATAACCCTGCTTGGCCCGCCCCAAACAGCTTTCATCTGCATCCATGACTGAACATTATTAAAGTTGAACATTTTGCTGTAAGGCAACTTTACTGAATCTTGAGCTTTATTATAATTACTTTGGATGATCCCAAGGAAGGATAAGAACAGGATAAAATAAAATATTACGTAAGTTGTCTTGTTCGCTTTTTTGTAAATTGAATTCATCATTAGATCGGTAAAATTATATTATAAAAAGCAGTCTCAAGTCAGACTGCATATTAACCTTATTTAAATGCACATATTTGATAATTAGTCTCCAAATTGCGTCATACTTACCCTGAATGAAATGAAGGGGAAGGATCTCCTTTTCGGGATTCTTCGTCGATATCGTTTTTCGGGATGACGAATGTTCTTGGCTGATCTTCTAGAGACTTTTTCTTAAAGAGACATGCGCCCTGAGTAAGGAAAATCCAATGATTTGTATATTTGTGGAAAAGCTCACCGTACTCGCTGCAGATTGCTATCACTTCATTAAAATCCATTGGCCTCTCATCATGAAACTTCCAAACGCCAATTTGCTCCGCGACAAATCTTATGCTTCTATAAATAAAAGTTCCTTTTGGAAAAGTCACAAAAACAAAACCACCATCTTTGACAGCATCAAAATGCCTTTTTATCATGAGCTTTGTCTGCTGTTTTTCAAAATGCTCTATCAATCCAATGCTGATGCTTATATCATATTTTCTCTCGATTTTATCGTCCAGCAACAAGTCCTTTTTAAAGTTGCTTGCCCTTGCGTCATCCAAGCTCTTGCGCGCAAACAGCTTCAGGCCTCTTTCATTATTATCAAAAACATGATAGGAATTATATCCCAATTTCTTCTTTATCTTCGGATAAACACAACTGTTCCCCCCTCCGAATTCAGCGATGTCGGAATTCTCAAAATCCAAATTTGTTTTGCGGATCGATCTGATTATTAAAGAAGTCGTGATCTTTCTGGTGACCCTGGATAAAGGCGATGTGCTTTTGTAGTACTGAGACCAGTCTGTAGAAAATCTTTTGAATATGCCAGACCTTACTTGTCCTTTTTTATCTTTTTTTTTAATGCGGAAGTTCTTTATCTTCGTATTAGTGTTCACTGCGCTGAGCAGAAGAAGAAAATCAAAACTGATATCGCTCGACTTTATCAACAAAATATTCTCAAGCAATGAAGCAGGCAATAGCTTCAAATTCGTCCTTAGATCAAAGAGCTTCTTGCCTGTAATTAACCGAAATGCAAAGCATTCCGATCTTTTCCACAACCTTAACAAGAATGAGTCCTCGCTTCTATCATAATGCGATCCCAAGAAAACCCTGTCAAAGTTACCGCTTACATAATCACAAAGCGCCAAGATCTCATCGATATCAAACTTTAAAGTAGCCTCAGCTGTTATGACCGCGCAGCCTTCAAAATTGAACAGTATGTAATTTATCCCTGTTTTAATGGCATCCCATTTCCCCTGGTTAATTACGTGAGACAGGACTTTTACATTAGGCATTGTCTCTAATTGAAAGAAAAGGTCATTATACTCTTTTTCAGAACCGTCATTAACGACAACGATCCTTTTAAAAGGATGTTTTGAGAGATCATTACACAAACTGATCAACTCTTTTGGCGGATTATATGCAGGAATTAAAACTATTAGACTATTCATAAATAAAAACTGTTTGGGTTAATTATTAATCAGGAAGATATTTTCTTTGCCTAGTATTTTCATAATATATCACTTAATATTCATATTCAATATAATTGTACAATAAAAACTATTTATCAAGAACAACCTCAACTTCTATTTCCCCTTCTTCTTTCGATATTAGTTCTCTATCAACAAATACCAAGCCTGCACCACTGGATCTATGCTCAACATTTTTGCCGTTCAATGTTACTTTAGCGATTCTGTACTTACCGTGGTCCAGTTTATTATGATTGATATAGGTAACCTTAACTCTCTTTCCTGCGAAACAGCATGAAACCTGAGCAATTCCATTAGCATTAAATTCTTCAGAAACAAGTTTCGGGTCTAAAGCAAGATCACCCCATAAACCCCTAACGCCAAAGACCTGGGTCAAATGTGCAAGCACTAACCAGCTTGCCGCACCTGTTAAATAATGATACATGCCTCTGCCTTCAGAATCAAAATATTCACATATGCCTGGATAGATCTTGCTCTTCTCAGTATCCTGGCTCATTTTAAAGATCGATCGAAGCACCTGATGGCCCTCTTTTGAAAAACCTCTTTTGTACAAAGCATAAGCATACATAACGATCATATGGCTGAAAAATGCGCCATTCTCTTTAGTGCCGTAGGCAAATCCAAATGCCCTTCCAAGATCCAGATAATTTTTTTCACCAAAATCTGTATTGAGCCTTACTCCGCCGAGTTTTTTGTCGACAAGAAATTCATTGACGCTTTTAATGATATCTAAGGTCTCTTCTTCATTGGTCAAGCCGCTCATGACAGGAAAGACCTGTCCGGTAAGCGTCATGCGCACCTTGCCGTCCTTTAGGCCCTCTACTCTCTTTGCTGCATTATCATAATAACCATTTACCCAGGAGTAGCTCTTTTCCTCATGCTCGATCTTGATCAATTCATTTTTCCTGATGAAATCAAATGCCCATTTGGATTTCTTCTTCAGATCAGACACGATATCTTTTATTGATACCTCGACGACTTTTCCGCTGACTCGCGGCTCAACAGCTTTAAAATACTTGCTGAACAATAGATCTTTCTTATAATGAACAGACCCATAATCACGCTTATCCTTTGATAAAGAATCAAGCAGTATCTTCAGCTCGGAAGCTAAGGATAACTTATCAATGCCTTTTACCCTTGATAATTCTTCAAGCATATCAGCAATGTCATTCAGATTGCCGGCATAAAAGCTCATGAATGCAACGCTCTCGCCCTTGTCAAAAGCCATATCAAGGCCGTCATTCCAATCCGCGCTTTCAAGACGCGAGATATTATGTTCTCCGACATTAAAGAACTGAACAAGGTTCTGAAGAAGAATGTGCTCAATAATTGTACCCGTATATATTTTCCCCTTACGGTCCCTTAGCTTATTTCCACTTTCAGTGGCCCATTTATGGTCTTTATTAAATGACCTTGATAGCTGGACATCCTTAAAGTAAGCATTCTTCTCTAGAAGGATATCAAAGTCGCCTGTCTGATTGATGTAAAGCAGTATCGTAGTGAACGGCCACACGCCATGGTCCATCCACACACGGGTAATTGCATTCCTGTCAGCAATAAATTCGCCTGGCCTTGCTCCGATAATAGTCGCATTCGAGCCATCGATCCTAACCCCGGCAAAATTGTCTATCAAAGTACTGCGGACATTTTCGGGTTCGATAAGAATTAGAGATAACAGGTCCTGCCAAATATCCCTCCATCCTTTCCCGCCCTTACCGTAATCATGGTCCGGCAAAAATGAACACCCGAATATCCTCCTTAAAACCGGCTGGATCGTTACCCAATGCATCCATGAATTAAAGTCCGGAGCGCCTGTTTCAAAAATTATTGAATTCGTTATCTGTGACCAAAATTCCTTGCACTCATAAAGAGCGGCATCAAATTTTTCAACAGTATTAAATTTCTCAAAATCAAGTATCGCCTGAGCGCCGCTGCCAGCAATTCCTGCGACGATGATATATGTTCTCGATTCATCTTCTGCCAGCGTTACCTTATCAAATCTTAGCGCGCCTGCGGCCTCTTTCCCGTGCATTTGCTCATCAGAAAGTTTACGAGGCGGTTCATTATTAATAACTGCGCTGGGATCAGATAAAGTTGAATGGTCTCCCAGAAAACTATCTATGGTCGGAAATGTTCCTGCTGGGAGGCTTTTCCCTGTCTCTCCAAAAACATAATAAACATTATCACAAGGCTTATGGCCCTCTTCATTGAACATCATCGTTGGCTCAACAACAACCCCCTGATCAAATTGCCTGATCCGATTGAGCAAGCTTGTCACATGCTCGTGATCATGTTTATTTGCTAATGACCTCGCAAACAGAGGAATTGATGCTGTAGGAACTATCGTGACCTTCTCTTTAGATATGTTCTTAACAGTGACTCGCATTAATTCTACGTTCTCCCCGGAAGACGGGATAAAGTTCAAGGCCTCTATCTCAATTCCGATATCCTTGTGAGACCTGGTCAGCTTGTGCCACAATTGGCCGATCTCAACCGTCGAACTATCCCTGGAAGTCTCTTTGGCTATTGAAACCACTCCTTTGCCTTCAACATGAACAAAGAAATTGCGTAGGTCCTTGCGCAGGTCCTGGGTCGAAGCCGGCATTGTCAGATATTGGCTCTTATCTATTTTTATATCCCCGCTAAGACCTGGCGTGATCGATGATTTAATGTTTTGCGCGCTCGGGCCTGATAATGGCATGTATATCGTTTTTAACTGCGTTGCCTTTTTTGATTTGAAACTAATTCCATCTGGCAGGTATTCATAAAGATCATTTTCAAGATTCATAGATTTTTCCCTACTTATTTAATTTTTTGTATTCTAATATTAATTGATCGATATATTTAGTTTCGCGTTTAAAACCTAATGACTGTGCGATTTTTGCGCTTTTTAATGCACCTATAATATCATTTTTGCCGTAATAAGCAAAGGATCTGTTAATATACGGAATTGGATTTTGAGGGTCCATTTTTATAACGACATTTTGATCGGAAATGGCGAGATCATACAATCCCTTTTTAAAGTAAACCACGCCTCGATTACCATATGCCTCCTTAATGCGAGGGTCCAGCGCAATAGCCTTATTGTAGTCATCAAGTGCAAGGTCAAGCTGCTCTCTGTTCTTATAAATAACTCCTCTGTTCGAATAGACCTTTGCGATCTTTGGGTCTGCCTTCAAGGCATTTTCATAATCATCCAATGCAAGATCATATTTTTTCAGCCTGTCATAAATAAATCCCCTGTTCCCATATGCTTTTGCATAATGCGGCTTTAGATCTATCGCCTTTGTGTAATCAGCAAGGGCATTTAAATAGTCCTTTTTGTTCTCGTAGGCAACTCCCCTGTTCAAATAAGCCTTATAATGTTTTGGGTCCTGATCAATTGCCTTATTTAAATATTTCAATCCAATGTCGAACTGGCCGTCAAGGACGTAGGCATTGCCTAAATTGACTTTGGGGCTTACCTTGTTCGGGGATTTTGCAAGAACATCGGTCCATAATGTTATTTCATTTTCCCATACTTTGTTCCTTTGAAATGTCATCAATGCGAACACCGCTATTATTACCGAAACGATATTAACATAGAACTTCTTATTTTTACATTTTTGGAACAGCCAGAAATTAAAGAATATGCAAAACCCGGCAGATAACAAATATATCTTATGTTCAAAAATAACGAACCTTCTCGGGACCAAGTTCGGGGCAAATGTGACGAAGAACCAAACTATTCCAAAGAACGCAATTTTATTGGACCTTTTGATCTTTAAAGCAAAAAAGATCATCAATGTGACTATTGCGATACAAAACATGGTCGCCGTCTCAAAAATGCTTTTTGACAAAGCAAAATCATAGTCAAGGTTCTGCCCATACGGGATCACCAGAAGACGGATAAAAGTCACAAAAACCCTGAACTGCGTTAGCAGATAAGTCGGCAATGTGATCATATCCCCGCTGTGGGACGCTGAAGCCTTATGAGCCAAAAACAGTTCTTTGATCCCCAGATCGAACATGACCGGGATAATGATAATGCTCGTTAAGACCAAAGCCATTGATATCCAGTAAAACCTGCCCTGCCTTCCTTTTGATATGAACGAGCGGTCAACGATCAATATGATGATCGGCAAAGTGATCGCGATCTCTTTTGTGTACATAGCAAGGATCATTGCTGCTGCGGATAGCCCAAGGAATACCCCCCTTTTAATCCTGCGCCTTTCAAGAACGAGCCTCCCCTTTATAAAAAAGCAAACACAGGCCAAGTAAAACATAGTCGCCAGCGACGCGAACCTTTGAGAAATATAAGAAACTGCCTGGGTTTGAACCGGGTGAACAACAAAGACCAGCGCAGTGAGCAAAGCCAGCAGGCTCACGTCCTCTTTGGAAAATTCGAGTTTTAATTTTGGGGACGCGCACAAAAGAATAACGAGCCACCAGACAAGAATGGCACTTGTTAAATGAATGGCCAGGTTAGTTAAATGATATCCAAAAACACCAAGGCCATGGACCTTGTAATTTAGGGCGAAGGTAAGAAAGCAAACGAACCTTGACGATTGGGGAAGTATCGTTTTAAAGATAGACGGAATGTCATCTATGTTTTTTATATTAGGGTTCTCAATTATAAAAGTGAAGTCATCAAAATGGAATGAACTGTTTAAAGTATTGGAATAGGAGAACAAGCCAAGCAGTATTATCAAAAGGATAGGAAATAAACGATGTTTTAAAAAAGCGACTTTCATTCGGGCATTTTTCTTATTTAATAAAATATTTTACAAATCACATTGTTTATGTATAATTAGTATTCATTTCAATGGAGAGGTGCCAGAGTGGTTGAATGGAGCTGACTGCTAATCAGTTGAGCGGTGCAAATCGTTCCTCGGGTTCGAATCCCGGCCTCTCCGTTAATTAAAACTTCTTTTTAATTAACGGGAATGAATTTTTCCTGAAAAAAAGCGGCAATTTCATTAACCGTTAGAATAAACTACGTTTATTTTAACTGGATGCAATTTTCCCCAACAACATAAGCAATTTGCATAACCGTTTTAAACTCCACATCAAAGAACAAGAATAAAATCATCTTTATCGCCGAGCATCTACCTTTTTGCTTTGAAAAATTTGCTGATGATCTCGGCGCATTCCTTGCTTAGAACTCCAGGAGTAATGTCTATTTTGTGATTCAGCTCATCACTTTGAGCAATGTTAAAAACTGAGCCGCAAGCCCCTGTCTTTTCATCACAAGCACCAAAACATATTCTTTTGATCCTTGCCAGTACCAATGCCCCGACGCACATGCTGCAAGGCTCTATCGTAACGAATATCTCACAACCATGCAACCATTTATTCCCAAGATAACTTGCCGCCTGGGTAATAGCTATCATCTCTGCGTGGGCAGTAGGGTCCTTTAAGGTTTCGACCTGATTATGCGCCCTGGCAATGATCTTCCCTTCGTGGGCTATTATTGCGCCGACAGGCACTTCATCCTGCTCTTGAGCCGCCTTAGCCTGCTTCAAAGCCTCGCTCATGTAGAACTGGTCGAGATCAAAACCTTCGTCAAAATATGTCATAATTTTTTCTCTTTAGCACATAAAAAAAGATCCAAAATACTTTGGATCCGTAACTGAACTAGATTAAAAAACGCGCCCGGGGGGATTCGAACCTCCAACTCCGTGCTCCGTAGGCACGTACTCTATCCAATTGAGCTACGGGCGCAATCTTCATCAAATCTTTGTTTTTTTCTCTCCTAGCAGCTCACTTCGGTCGTAGCCTAAAGCCTCGATTGTCTCTACAGGCTTTCTATTGTATGCACGGCATAATGTCGAGACTTCTTTAATAGTATTTATATCTTTCTCGTCCATGACCCTTAAGACAAAAGCCCTTATCATGTGCTCTTGCATAACATCTTTTGGCGTTAGACCTGATTGTGATGCCAGGCGGTCACGGAATATGGTGCTCGGGTTGACTTGCTTTTGGGTCATTGTCTCTTTATCGAATTTATAAACCTGGGACAATAATATTTTAAGCTGCTCCATCCCGCTGGTCTCGCTTATCTCTTCAACTACCCTAAAGATCTTATCATGTGTGTGATATCTCTTTAGCACAATAAAAACGTCGATCAAATTAACAAGCATGTCGGGAATATTCATCGGTTCGTTCTGAAGCCTGATGATAGCTTCTCTTGAAGTAAGAGCATGGATCGTGCCCATACAATACTTTCCGACGTTACAGGCAGTGATCATGTCCTTTGCTTCTTCCCCTCTAACCTCTCCGATAATTATCCTTTCAGGACGCATTCTCAAACTATTCCTGACCAGGTCTGCAAGAGTCGTATCCGCATCACTTTCCAGCCTCGAGCAGCTATCTTCCAGGAAAGTGTTCAATTCTAAAGTATCCTCAATGATCACCATCCTGTCCGACTCAGGGATAAAACTGAACAGCGCGTTCATCAATGTTGTTTTACCAACGCCAGGACCACCTGCAATTATTATGTTCGCCGGCCTGATCGTCAATCCTTCCAGATATATCCATAACTGAGCAGCGACTTCATAACTCATGCTTCCTTTACGTATCAAGTCAATAATGCTTAACGGATTTACCTTGGCCTTAGTAATAGTGACCTGCGGTCCAAAACTTGAAAGGGCGATATTAACACGTCCTTCCAAATTATGCAGCTCAATATCCATTATTTTTTTCAGCTTGGTTTTTCCGGCAAAAAGCAGAAGCTTTCCTATAAAAAGATCAACCTCCCGCTGAGACGAAAATTTCTTCCCAGTAGAAATAAACCCTTTTCTTGCATGATGTATGTAAATTGGCCTTAGATTGTTGATGATAATATCTTCAGCATCATAATCACACAATATCTCTGTGATAATGCCGTATGTTAGAAAACCTTCAATAAAACCAACCTTATTTTCTTCATTTTCAAAAAATGGCTTCAAATAAGAGAATTCACCCTTACTTACCAAATCTTGAATAGCTAAGCCGACTATTTGCTCTCTATCTGCTTGGGCCTGCATAAGGTTCATATGCCCGCTGAGCTTTTCGAGCAGTTTGAATTCCAGGTCTATAAACTTATTTCTATCCATTTTGCCTCATAATAATAATATTCTTTAATAGAATATTAATAGTTTTTGCTTCAAAAGTATTTTTTAATCTACCATTCTTTTATAATCATGTAAACTAAAACTTCAAATTTGAGTTACTAATTAAAGGATTAACCTATTCCTCACTCTGTTCTTTTTCTGGCCTTACTATGACAATTGCCATTTTATCAGGATCCAAATATTTGACAGCTAGATCCTTGATCATCGCAGGTGTAATAGAATTTATACTTTCATCATATTTCTTATAGTAGTCAAACCCAAATCCGTAAAGCTGGTCCAACAAGCATACAAAGCTCAAATTATAACTTGTTTCCAGATTCCTTTTATAAACACCTTTTAAATGCATCTTAATATCCGATACATCTTTATCCGCCATGATATTCGCTCTAAGGTCATTGATCTCTCCTAAGACCAGGTCCTTAACCTTCTCAACATTTTCAGGTGAAGTTTTAACGAACAGGCTTATGTATCCCGCATCTTTACTTGGAAGGTAATCTCCTCCCAACGTGTATGCCTTACCAAATTTTTCCCGTACAACATTAAAAAGCCTGCCGTTGAAAGAAGAGCCTAATATTTCAGTTAATACCTCAACCCCATACCTGTCCTCCCCATCAAGAAATGGCCCTTGAAATCCAAACAATACAATAGCCTCTTTTTTATCGAGCTCTAGCTCCTTTACCTTTGCCACAGACATTTCTTTTTCATATGTGTATTTAAGGTCGACGCTTCCCTTTTTCATGAACCCAAAATCCTTCTTGATATCATTAAGGACCTGCTGTTCATCAATGTTGCCGAACACGGCAATTACAAGATTACTGCCCTTTAAGAACCCTTCATAGAATCCAAGGATATCATCTCTTCCAATAGCGTCCAATGTTTCAACGGTACCCAACGAATCATATTTGAAAGTGTTATCTTTGAAAAGCTCTTCTCTCAAAGCTTGATCTGCATAACTATAAATATTATCTTTTTTGGAACGTATGCTTGCCTTCATCCGCTCTTTGACCTGAGGCATTTCGCCTTTAGGAAAAACCGGGTCCTTGATAGTATCTTTAAAAAGCTCAAACGCCTTTTGAAAATCAACCGGCAAAAACCTTAAGCTTACCCCAAAACTATTTCTTCCAGAAAATGAATTATACTCAATGCCCAATGATTCACTTAACTCTGCGATCTCGCTTGACTCAAAAGACTTTGTGCCTTTAGTCCACAAGCTTGTCATCATGCTGGATATGCCTCTTAGATCTTCCGGTTCCTGACGTAACCCACCATAAAAAGCAGCTCTTATCGTCGCAACATTGAACGAATGGTCCTCACTTAACAAAACAGTTATGCCATTATCTAAAACATATTTATTAATAGCCGGAACCCTTACTTCTTCGGGATCCGCAACATCAGCTGCCTTTTCTCCTTGAGGCCTAAGAATTGAAACGCTCATATTCTCCCTATTTAAATACTGTTCTGCAACCCTCAAAACATCTTCCACAGCTACTTTTTCAATACCCTCAACATATCTCTTTGAAAATCGATAATCACCGGCAAAAGCCTCATCATAAGCATTTGTCCCGGCTAACTGAGAAGATTGTTGCCGTCCAAAAATATAATCCTTTAAAACCCATCTTCTTGCTTTCTCCAACTCGTTCTTATTGATACCTTTTTTCTTAAGGGCTTCTATCACCCCAACGACCTCTTCAATTGTTTCATCAATGTTCTTTTCTTCCAGCACGCACTCGATCTCAAATGCCCCCTTATCAACAGGCGTATAGTTTGAAGAATTTATGCTATAAACTAAATTTTTCTCTTCATATATCCTGCTATATAAACGAGAACTCCTTCCATATCCAAGTATTATTGATAGAACATCTAAAGGAAAAAGGTCCTTGTCCAGTAGCCTAACACCGGAAAAACCTATCGACATCCTGGAAATTGCGACAGGATATGTTTTTTCCATGCGCCTTTCACCTATCTGCTCTGGTTCCTGATCTACATTTCTGACCACATATCTTTGCCTTTCAAAACCCTCAAAAGCCTTTTGGGCCTTTTTTATAACTTCATCAGTTCTGACATTGCCTGCTATTGAAAGGATCATATTGTTAGGGGAATAATGGGTTTTATAATAGTCTTTCAGGTCCTCATTCGATATCTTCCTGAACAATGATTCCTCTCCTATGATCTCATATTTATAAGGATGGAATTTATAAATATTCTCAAAGGCCATACGCGCCAATTCCCTGTCCGGGTTATCCCTATGCATCCTCATTTCAGCTATAATAACCTTTCTTTCTTTCTCCATTTCCTCAGCATCCATTCGAGGATTAACGATCATGTCAGACAGAACATCAAGCGCAACATCAAATTCTTCATAAGGTAGAGTTATAGTATATATAGTATGGTCTTTTCCTGTTTGCGCATTGATACTTCCTCCGACTGAATTCACTTGCGCAGGAATCTCGCCGACCCCTCTTTTATCCGTGCCTTTAAAAAGCATGTGCTCAACAAAATGAGTAATACCGCTTCCAAGATATTTTCCTTCAGTAACAGATCCCGTCTTTACTAAAATGTAAACCGACGCAAAAGGGCTTGTTGGTATTTCAGAAACCAGAACAGTAAGCCCGTTATCAAAAACCGTTCTTGTTGTTTTTATTTTCTCTACAAAATCCTCGCTGCTTGAAGACGGAAGCTCGGAACATTTCTTTTTAGACGCAAAAACTGACTTGCTGTTAGATAAAAGCAATAATAAAATCAATATCGGCAAGAACTTCTTCATATTTTCCTCCAGAATTAAATATACGGTTTTTATTCTGAGCTATTACCAATACCTTTTCGGTAATCATCCAGCAATTTTCTTATATCACTATTCACATCTTTTAAAATTTGAGAACAAATAAATATCAGCAATGAAATTTGCCAACAATCTTCAGGCCCGGCAATAAGTCCGGTCTTAATATTCTCTTTTCTCTGCAGATTCTTCTCATAATATTTAATGGCTTCTGACAACCTTCCTTCGAAAATATCCAGAGAACTTGTTTTATTGTCATATTTCATAGATGGTAAACTGATTCCACGAACTATTAAAAAATTGATCAATGAGTCTTCACCTATGTGCTGCCCCTCTTCAAAATCAAAACCTTTGAATTGAGGATTTAACGGCGGGACAATTAATGAAGGTTTTGCCACAACAACTTCACCCGTTCTTACGACCGTATCTCCCATATTTATAGTGCTTTCAGACAAAAGCACATACGGCACATGCGTATCGCCATGAACGCTTAAGGATTTTATCCTTGCGCGAATTATTTCTGTATTTTTTAAAGCCCTGTTCCAAGCTTTTTCAATATCCATACAAAACCTCAATGCCATATTATAATAAAAATAAAATTCATAATATTGATCATTTTGAAGGGCATTATACAGAATATTTCGAATATTTCCATTATTTTTCCTCAATGTGCAATTCAATTTTTATAAAATTCAAAACCGCCACTGCCTATTAGCCTTCCGCACTGAATTAAAATTTTTATTGAAATTTAAAATTTTAGCGTTAAGCTTGTTTACATAATGTTTTGTGTTATTATTAGTTAATAAATCTAATTCAAAAAAAGGAGTAAATAATGTCTCATAAAATTACCAACAAATGCACAGCCTGCGGAACATGTGTCCCAGAATGCCCAGTAGAATGTATCAGCGAAGGCGATATTTACGTGATCAATGCTGATGCCTGCATCGATTGTGGTGCATGTGTTAACGTCTGCCCTGTTGAAGCAATAGTCGCAGAATAACAAATCCTTTCAATAGAGCTTATTAGGGCAGGCTTTTTATAAAGCCTGTCCTAAATTTTTAATTTATCGAACATATTATTTTTGGAGAGGTGGCCGAGTGGTTTAAGGCGCACGCTTGGAAAGCGTGTGTATAGAAATGTACCGAGAGTTCGAATCTCTCCCTCTCCGTTCTTTAACGCTTTGCATTAAAGAACGAGAACAAAATTTTCCCATAAGGCAAAAAAAGAAAAAGCCCCATTAAACAAAGTTTTAAACAAGTTTAATAGGGCTTTAAAAATTACTTCAAATTTTTTATAGCGAATTCAATGAAATCTACCGGGACTAAAGGCTTGCTAAAATAAAATCCCTGAACAAAATCGCATCCTTTAAAACGTAAAAACTCCAATTGCTCTTCTGTCTCTACACCTTCACCAATAACTTCAAGGCCAAGACTATGGGCCATCGCGATTATAGCTGTAGAAAGAGCTGCATCCTCAACATCTATGGTAATATCGCGAACAAAGGCCCTATCTATTTTCAGAGTATGGAATGGATATTTCTTCAAATAGCTCAAAGCAGAATATCCTGTACCAAAATCATCAATAGAAAGCCTTACCCCTACTTCATTTAACTGATTAAGTATTCTGCTGGTCCTTGGAGCATCTTCAATCAACATTCTTTCTGTAACCTCAAGCTCAAGACAACTTGGCTCAAGACCCGTTTCTCTAAGAGTGTCGATCACGGACTTAACGATATCATTTCCTTTAAACTGCCTTGATGAGACATTTATCGATATTTTAAACTTAATTCCCATTTGATCCATCCAGGACTTCGCCTGTTTACACGCATTTTCCAAAACCCAATTCCCTATAGGAACGATCAGTCCCGTTTCTTCAGCTAAAGAAATGAACTTATCCGGCATAACTAAACCTGCGCTAGGATTATTCCACCTAAGCAAAGCTTCTGCTCCTACGAAAGACCCCTTCATATCTACAAGTGGCTGATAAACCAAAAAGAACTCATCCTTTTCAATAGCATGACGCAAATTACTTTCAATATTCATCCTATCAACAATTCTTTCATTCATTACCGGAGTAAAAAATCGAAATGTATTTCGCGTATCTTCTTTTGCTCGATACATAGCCGCATCAGCATTTCTCAAAAGAGCATAAGGATCGATCCCGTCTTCAGGAAAAACCGTCATGCCAATACTTGCCGTAACAAAATGCTCTTTTCCATCCAGAACAAATGGTGAAGAAAATGCTTCTAATATCTTATTAGCGATCATTACTGAATTTCTCACATCATCAAGGTCAGGCAAAATAACTAAAAACTCATCTCCCCCAAGCCTTGCAACTGTATCGGTCCCCCTAACTGCGAATAATAACCTGCGGGCAGCCTCAACCAGCAATTCATCACCAAACATATGGCCCAAAGTATCATTAACTACCTTAAATTGATCAAGGTCTATTACCATTACCATAACAAGCTTTTTCTCTCTTTGCGCTCTTGAAATAGCCTGAGATAATCGGTCAACTGCAAGCATCCTGTTAGGCAGCTCGGTAAGAGAATCGAAATTAGCTTGCCTTACGATCTTTTTCTCATATTCCTTGTTTATAGTAACATCTTCTTTCACGGCTACATAATGTGTTATTTCGCCATTTTCCTCTTTAATTGATGAAACGGTCACATGCTCCCAGAAGTAATCTCCATTTTTCCTTCTGTTATAAAGTTCACCACGCCACACTTCACCAGAAACAATAGTTTCCCATAGGTCCCTGTATTGCTCCTCTCCAGTATATCCTGATTTTAATATGCTAGGTTTCTGACCGACAGCCTCACTAAGATCAAATCCCGACACTTCTACAAACCTAGGATTTACATACTCAATTATACCGTTCTTATCTGTTATGAATACTGATGCTGAACTTTGTTCAACAGCCATTGATAATTTCTTTAACTTTTCTTCATTATTTTTTCTAGCCGTAATATCTTGAAAAATAGTAGCAAATTCGTTTTCTTTTATTTTAAAAATATTATAATGCCACCATTTTCCATTATCAGCCTTGTCAAAATCCCTAGCTTCGCCAGTTTTAACAACTTCTTCAAAGATCTTTATCCACGACTTATCCCATTTTGGATTTATCTCCAATATCGTTTTTCCAGTTGGATCTGAACAATTCATCAACTTCATGAACCTCGGATTAACTTCATTGATACGGCAATCATAGCCAACCCCGGACTCATCATAGAGCATTTCATGTGTAGCAAAACCACTTACCATATTATCAAGGACAAGCTGTTTTTCTTTTTCTCTTTCTTTTAAAATTCTTTCGGATTTTACTCTTTGAATGGAATACAGAATAGATTTTGATAAGAATCTGCCTTCAACATCACCTTTGACAATATAATCTTGAGCGCCCAAACTGACCGCTCTTATCGCAATTTCTCTATCATCCAATCCGGATAAAATTATTGTAGGGATATCATTGCTCTTTGCTTGTAAAGTAAGAAATGTTTCTAAACCATTGCAGTCGGGCAATATAAGATCGAGAATAATAACATCAACTCTATTGTTAAGAATATGCTCAATTGAATCTGCAAGATTATCGATCAAGACAAGATCAAATTCCTGGAGCATACTGCGCCTAAGCATCACCTCGATCAATTTAGCATCTGTAGTATTGTCTTCAACTAGGAGACAACGTATTATATCATCCATTTTTTAAAGCCCATAAATTAAAGATATCATCATTAATTTTAGTCAAAATATTATATTCCATTTGTTTATATATTCAAGAAATATTAATCAAGCCCTGCTAATTTTTAGATTTTTGACTCTTTAAATATTTTGTAAAATCTTCAACATTTAAAGGTTTACTAAAATAATAACCCTGTACAAAATCACAATCTTTAAGCTTTAAAAAATCTAATTGTTCCTTAGTTTCAACCCCTTCTCCTACAACATCTAAGCTTAGACCATGAGCCATTCCAATAATTGCAGTACATAATGCAGCATCTTCATTGTTTGAAAGTACATCACTAACAAAGGACCTGTCGATCTTAAGCGTGCTGAAAGGATAGTGTTTTAAATAACTTAAAGCAGAATAACCTTTACCAAAATCATCAATTGATAAACTTACTCCCATTTTGTTGATTTCATCAAAAGTTTCTGCAATTTTTGCTGAATATTCCAAGATCAAACCTTCTGTAATTTCTACATCTAGATCAGTATAAGCAATACCGCTATTCTGTACCGAATCTTTGATTGTTTTAACAATATCATTATCCCTGAATTGTCTTGATGAAACATTGACCATAATTCTTAATGGGATCTGAAAGATATCTTGCCATTTTTTAGTTTGTTTACATGCATTTTCCATTATCCATGCACCTATTGGAATAATAAGCCCAGTTTCTTCTGCTAAAGGGATAAATTGATCAGGAAAAACATTTCCTAATTCAAAATTCTTCCATCTTATTAGCGCTTCAGCCCCGACAGTCTTACCAGTCATATCAAGCACTGGTTGATATACAATGGATAATTCATCCTTCTCCAGTGAATGCCTGAGATGTGCCTCCATATTTAACCGCAACTCAGCCTGTTCATTCATCTCTTTAGTAAAGAACCTAAAAGTATCCCTTGAATCCTCCTTTGCCTGATACATAGCCGCATCTGCATTTTTCAAAAGAACATGAGGATCATCTCCATCACCTGGATACCCGGTTATTCCTATACTTGCTGTGACAAAGATTTCATGATCATCAATAATGAACGGCTCTGAAAACTCTTCAAGGATCCTCTCTGCAACTACTGTTGCTTTATGTGTATTGTCAAGATCAGGAAGAATTACGAGAAACTCATCACCTCCAAGCCTTGCTACAGTATCAATTTCACGCATTACTTTTTGCAATCTTACAGCTGACTGAACTAAAAGCTCATCCCCTTTAGCATGCCCAAGGGTATCATTAATATTTTTAAACCTATCAAGGTCTATAAACATAACTGCAACTGATGTATTCCAGCGTTTTGCCCTTGATAATGCCTGATGAATTCTGTCAAGAGCAAGTGCTCTGTTGGGCAAGTCTGTAAGATGATCAAAGTTTGCCTGATGAAGCAGTCTTTCTTCATATTCCTTGTACGCGGTCATATCCTCTTTTACCGCTAAGTAATGAGTTGTCTTGCCCATTGAATCTTTTATCGGTGATATAGAAACGAACTCCCAAAACAGATCACCATTCTTTTTCTTATTGTAAAATTCACCTCTCCATTTATTCCCTGCAGTTATAGTATCCCATAACGCCTTGTACTCTTCTGCTGAAGTATGATTAGATTTTAACATCCTAGGATTTTGACCAATAGCCTCTTCTTTTGTATAACCAGTAATTTCACTAAATCTTGGATTAACATACTCGATTTTTCCGGAAAGGTCTGTGATGTAAACTGAGGCAGGACTTTGTTCTACCGCCATGGACAGCTTTCTCAAGTTATCTTCTGTTATTTTCTTCTCAGATATATCTTTGATAACAACATATAAGATTTTTCTTCCAAGCATGATCTGAGTTATAGTTACATCTGTGGGAAATGTTTCTCCGCTTGCTCTTTCACTTTGCCATTCAAACCTATGGGAACCTTTCTCAAAAGCAACAGATATATGTTCATCCCAGACTTTATAAGAATTTCTTTCATCAGGTTGTTTAATTGGCGCTAAAGCCGCAGGCTTTACAGAAAGGACCTCTTCTTTATTTGCACATCCGAACATTTTATATGCAACATCATTACAATCAACATATCTATCATCCTCAAACATAAATATGGCATCTTCAGAAATATAAAAAACATCCATGAACTTCTTTTCACTTTCGCGCAATGCCGCTTCGGTTCTTTCAAGCTCAGTAATATCTATAACCATGTTTCCTAAACAAATGAATTTACCCCTGTCATCACGCACAGCAAGTAAATTCTGTATTGTCCTGGTACTCTTACCATCAACAGAAACGAATTCTAACTCACCTGCCCATTGACCTTTTTTTATAACTTCAGGCAAGATAACTTTGGCTAATTTTATTTTTGCTTTACCTCTATAATAAACTGATAAGTTCTTCCCATGACTGCTTGATGGCGAATGCTCTCCCATCATTTTTGTAATTGCTCTATTTGCATATGTTATATAACCTTGAGCATTTGCAATATAAAAGCCATAACCTGCTGCATCAGCTAATTTTTGCACAATGAACAATTGCTCTTTTGCATAGATCGTGTTGATCCCTCGATTAATAGCGCCTGCCAAAAGATTACTATCTACAACGTTCTTAAGGACATAACCACTGGCGCCCAATTTTATTGCTTGCTTAGCTAAAGGAATATCTTTTTCATCTTCGCACAATATGATTATCGGCACATTATCGGTAACACTAATAATTTTGTCGATAATATCCAGGCCTCTTGCATCAGCCACATCCAAGCTAGTAAGGATCGCATCCATGTCTCTTGCATCAAGGTCTTTTAAAGCCTTTTTAAGATGATCATGCCACATAACATTTATTTTTTGGGTAGTACGTTCGGCGAGCATACGCATCAATATCTGCGCATCTTTCTTGTTTTCTTCGAGCAATAGACAATGTAATGTTCTTTTAGTAACCATACTTTCTCCGTTAAAAACACAAATTTATTTTAATAAAGTATTCTATCATTTAATACTTACAAGATAAAAATCTTTTTATAATATTTAATCTGATTATAATGCCGCGGATACTCCTGCGAGAAATCCAGTTGAAAATGCAGCTTGTAGATTAAAACCCCCCGTGTCTGCATCAATGTCCAACATCTCACCAGCAAAATACAAACCCTTAACTATTCTGGATCCCAATGTCTTTGGCGATACATCTTTCAAAGAAACTCCCCCTTGGGTTATCATGCCAAGATCAACAGATTCTCCACGCTCAATATCAAATGAAAAATTCTTGAACATATTAAGCAAGTCCTCTCGAACTTTTTTATTGATATTGCTGATCTTTTCTTCATGAGGGATCTTTAAAAGATCCAAAAAAGTACAAATCAGTCTCTGAGGAAGATAATCTTTAAGAATGCCTTTAATACTTTTCTTTGGATGCTCACTAACATCTTTCAAGAACCTCTTTGATAATTGTTCTTTTGACAAGGCTGGCTTTAGATCAACAGAACAAACAACATCCGCTCCATCTTTCAAAAAGTCTACAATGCTACTACTTAAAGTTAATACAAGAGGTCCGGAAACACCATTTTTAGTAAATATCATCTCTCCCACATCAGAGATTATTTTTTTCTTTCCCGCAGTAAATATCAATCGAATATTCTTAAGGCTAAGACCTTCTAAGCTTTTTATATACTTTTGCTTTACGATCAAAGGGACTAAACCAGCCCTAAGTGGAACTATTTTGTGGCCAAGTTCCTCAGCAATTCTAATTCCCTCTCCGTTAGATCCGGTGTTTTTATAAGAAACCCCTCCTGTCGCAAGGATCAAACTATCACATTTAAAAGCCATATCATTCTTTGAGAATACTTCACTTACGCATCCATCTTTAACTAAGACAGATTTAATATCACTATCTGTAACGATTTTTACCTTATTTTTTTTCAGTTCGTTTTCTAAAATTCTCAAAACACTACAGGCTCTATCAGTAACTGGAAAAACTCTTTTTTGCCTTTCAACCTTCATCTTTAAACCTCTATCTTCAAAGAACTTTACGAGCTGACCGTTAAACATGATCTTGAAAGAATCCCTTAAGAATTGTCCATTTTTAGAAAACCGCTGCAAGAAGCTCTCTAGATCACAAGCATTCGTTAAGT
The DNA here is from genome assembly GCA_018812705.1 of Candidatus Omnitrophota bacterium. GTDB lineage: Bacteria > Omnitrophota > Gorgyraeia > Zapsychrales > Zapsychraceae > Zapsychrus_A. The sequence continues at coordinate 2,483 of JAHJCZ010000125.1, read as the reverse complement.
TACATCTACCTTTGCCAGTCATTAAGAGCTTTTTCCCTAAAGAACTATTCTTCTCGAATAAAATAACATTTGAAGACTTTGTGCCTGCAGCAATTGCAGCCATGATCCCCGCAGGGCCTCCCCCAACTATAACAATTCTTTTATCGTTCAAGACAAACTCCTAAGTTGTTCTTAAAGATTTTAGTGTATCACTATAATTCTTTATCAACAAGCCTCAAAAATAAAAAGAGATACTTAAAAAACTAGGGACAGCCTCTTTTAAGCTTAAAAGCGTCTGTCCCTAGTTATTCTTACAATCTCTAAGTTGAAATAAGTATCTCCTTCTTAAGCGATGAATTTACTATATCTGAAAGTCTTTTTTGATGCTCCTGGCTAATATCTTGAAAATATACACCTAAGCGATATTCATCATTATCCCATTGATTAACAGACCTTACATTCCCAATAGCAGTAACCGGCTCATAAAAATTAGCCGAACCACTATTATCAATTTCAAAAACGATCAGCTTTATTCTAATTATCGTTTTTCTCGGCAAATAATGCTCTGCCAGCAAAGAAAGACCTCCTTCAGAAACATCAACGGTTCTTGCCTCAAACTCACCATCATCTAAAATGGTCTTTACATACTCCGGGCCTTCGATCCTGTATACAGCTGCAAGTCTTACTCTCATTCGTTTGAATCTACGCCTGTCGGTTCTATAAGCACTGTACATACTTCATCCTCCTGCAAAGAGCACCAAGGTGCTAATTTGTACAATGTCTTATCGTGGACAAAAAAACCACGGATAAGACCTTATATAGGCCTCTTCCGTGGCTGGAGTTATGCTGCTTGTTTAAAGTATATACTATTTATCCTGAATGTGCAAAAAGCTCAATATTTAGCAATTTTCAATATAAAAACGTCAATATTCCTAGTTTATTTTGATTCCATATCAAATACAATTGTTTCAAGAAATATCTCTACAATATCTTGGTCAAGCTGTTTATCCATACTTCGAAGAATTTGAGCAGATTCTTTTGCGCTGAGCCTTTGTCTATAAGATCTATCTGAAGTCAGCGCGTCATATATATCAGCAATACCAATTATTCTTACCAGCGGTGCAATTTCTTCACCCTTTAATCCATCTGGATACCCACTACCATCTAATTTTTCATGGTGATGCCTGATAATATCACATAAATTATTAAGAGATCTTATTGGTTTTATGATACTTTCCCCGATCTCTGGGTGCTTTCTCATTAATAGCCATTCTTCATCACTCAAAGGACCTTTTTTTGACAAAACATCATCAGGGATACCGATCTTGCCAAGATCATGAAGCCTAGCTGCAGATTGCAAGGTTTTTATGTCTTCATCATCCAAACCTAATTGTTTTCCTATCATAGTACAGTAAACACCAACCCTATCTAAATGTCCTCGTGAGAACTTGTCTTTAACATCGACCGCCAGCGCAAGTGCTGAGATAGTTTCAAAATATGTTTTTTCAATGTCAGTATTTAAAGTTGAATTATCTATGGCAACCGCTGTTTGTGACGCTAAATTATAAACAAGGCTTCTATCCTGATCGCCAATATTCTCCGAGATCTCTCCTCCACCAACAATTACAACACCAGAAAATTTATCCCGATAAACAAGCGGCGTGCATATCATAGGATATACGAAAAACGGTTTTTGCCCTTTTAAACTGTGAGGAGCATCCAAATTGTCTTCAATTATCATCAACTTCTTGCTCTGTTGTATCTGGCTAAGAGGGCTGTTCTTTTTTACAATGATCCTATAATTCTTGAATTCTGAGGATTCTGTACCAAAAATGGTCTTCCCGTAAAGTTCATTTGTTTGCTTATCGTACATCATTATACAGCTCACATCTGCATTAAGAGCATTCGTCATTGTTTCCAATATTAGCTCAAGAAAAGTATCTATATTGTCCATATTGGAAATGCCTTTACCCACTTTTTGCATAACTGCATGAAGAGTTTTCCTGGCCTCATCGAGCTTCTTAACATTCTCTTCCAATCTATCTGTAACAGCTGCAAAGGATTTACTCAATACTGATATCTCGTTCTCTCCCTGATTGATCTCATACAATGTCTCATTATCTAAAACACTTTCCAATGCTTTTTTATTTGCAGCAGTAAGGTCAACAACTGATTTAAACAACCTTCTTGTTGTATCATAACCTAAAGCTATCCCTAAAACCGTGAACATGAGCGTCATCTGGAACTGTAATAAAGATATGGTGATCTTGCCAGTAGTTAATAGTTGCATATAAAGGTAAAAAAGTACGAGTAGCGGAAGGATCGACATGACAAGGAAAAGAACAGAGAATTTCCTCAATATTGAAGCATCTTCGATAGAGCCTAAATTCTTGTGTTTTGATTCAAATTCAAAATGTTGTTTTTTTATTTTTGTTTTCATTTATTAAATGATTCTAACTAAAGTTAACACCGTTGACAATTAAATAATTTTATTAATTTTATAT
>JAHJCZ010000010.1 GCA_018812705.1 Candidatus Omnitrophota bacterium | reverse complement strand
ATTAAAAAGAGGTAATCATGAAATTAGACAAAAAAGTAATAAACATTAAACAAGTAGCAGAGTATCTAGGTGTGCATGTATCAACGGTTTACAAGTATGCCCAGCAGGGTACGATACCGGCATTCAAGATCGGTTCGGACTGGCGTTTTACTAAAAAACATATTGATAAATGGATAGATGAAAGCATGAGTAAAGGCAAATAAGTCAAAATAGAGGACATTTATGGCAACTTTCATTCTTTTCATGATGATGCAAAAGAGGTCAAAGATCAGGGATATTCTTAATAATATAAAGGGGGAGAAAATTATGTTTAGCGGATCCAGGTCATTAGCTATTGCAATTGCGATAAATTTTGTTTTTACCGGTAGCGCTTTAGCGGTAGGCTCAGGGGCTATTAGGGTAGAGCTACCCGATGCAGAGGGTCTAGCTATGGGTTCTGCATTTGTTGGCGAGGCGGATAATGCAGCAGCTGTTTATTATAATCCTGCAGGCCTCACGCAGATAGAAGGCTCCGAGTTTAGGCAGGGGATGTCGTTCTTGCAGACGAGAAATTCCTTTACAAACACATCTGGACAAGAAGCCTCCATGAACAGGCAGTCATTTTGGATACCTAGTATGTTCATAGCTAGTGATTTCGGGCTAGAAAAACTTACTTTTGGTTTTGGCGGAACGTCATATTTTGGGCTGGGAACTGCATGGAACGAAGATGGGCTAACAAGATATGATGCAACAAAATCAGATATAAATAATAGAGACGCTATGCTTGCGGCAGGGTACCAGGTCAATGAAAAGCTCTCGCTAGGCCTTGGTATTGATTATGAACATTCAACTGCTAATAAAAGCAAGAGGCTTGAACAAACAGGTGATCCTGATGGAACATATCAGTTAAAAGGAACAGCCCAGGGATGCGGTTATAGACTATCAGCTTTATACAAATTAAGCGAAAAACATCAGTTCGGCCTTCAGTACAGAAGTTCAATGCAGGAGAAATACAGGGGAATGGTATATCTTGATGATCTGGCTGGAGTTAATGCGGCATTGATAGGAGCAACAGCTTTTAGCCTGCCCGTAACTGTAGAATCTGAACTTCCTCAAAGCGTGGTTTTAGGATACAGCTTTAAGCCGAATGAAAAATGGACTTTTAATTTTGATGTAGAGTGGATGGATTGGTCAAGTATTGAGCAGGAAAGATTAGTATACAAAGATAATATAACCTCAAATCAGTCGTTGGTTTTAAATAACGGGAATCCGGCTGCGCGTGATTGGAATGGTGCTATGTCAGCGGGCATTGGTGGTGAATATAAATGGAGCGATAGATTGCGCTTAAGGGGCGGATACTTTTTTCATCAAGAGGTGATCCCTAATGCCACGTTCCAGTCAAGTTTACCAGACGCTAATTCTCACAGCTTAACTACTGGCTTCGGATATGATATTAAGGAAAATATGACACTGGACCTTACCTATTGCGGAATGTTCTTTGAAGACAGAGAAGCCTCAAGCGGTTTAGTTTCAGGAACAATAGACGGTACTTATAAGAATTTTACAAATATCGTGTCGATGTCGCTTGGATTGAAATTTTAGGACAATAAACTTCTGATGAATAAGTTGTTGGTTTGGGGGAAGTAGAGCAAAGCTATATAAAGCAAACAATAAAATAGTCGAAGAAATATTTGATAAAAAGTAGATAGCTTGAAGTTTTTAATAAGAAAGTATTGTTAAAACAAGCAAATAATTAAGAGAGAATTTATCAAGACCAATTAGTGTCTTGAGATTTTATAAAAGATAATTACTTCGTTGATTAGAGTGTTTTAAAAGATAACTTATTTTTAGAAAATGGAGAAATAAATTGTGCTTTTAGAAAAAAGATTTAAAGAGGAAACGTTAAAAATAAAAAAGCTGTTATTATCAGTTAAAAAAGAATGCGAAAAAGAACAGGGTGATTTGGATAAAAATTATTGGATTAAATATGTTAAAGAATTAAAAAAACGTAAATATCCTAAAATAAATAAGCATTTCTTGACGCTTAATGAAATGACCAATATGTTTGATCAAAAAGAATTTGAACTACATAAAGTATATTTGAGAAACAATCTTTTAGAATTGTTTGCTCAAACATCAATGCCATTAAACTGGCAAATAATTCAAAAACCTCTTGGTTATGCGGGTGACTATATTGTATCTAACTATTTTTATGAAGAAGGATTTTCAGGGGAGAGTTTATATTCAATGTTTATGGATAGATACACTATGGAATCGCCCTTAGCTACTGCTCATAGAAATAGAAAGAAATATCTTAGTAAGTTAATCACTAAGTTGTCATATAGATGTGAGAATAAGCTAAAAGTAGCATCATTTGCATGTGGCTCATCACCAGAAGTTTTTGAGGTGTATGAAAATGGAATCAATAATGTTTCTTTTACCCTTATTGATGGAGAAGAGAAGGCAATCGAGTTTTTAATAGAAAAAGGAAAAAAATATCCACAGTTTAAGGTGAATGTTCGTCTTTATCATCGCAATATTATTGATTTGGTTAGAAAAAGCGAGTATTTAGAAATTTCAGAGCAGAACTTGATATATTGTGCTGGATTTTTTGATTATATAAAGGATTCTACTGCGACAAGACTTATTAAATATATGTTACATATTCTGTCACCAGGCGGATGGTTGATAGTTTTGAATGTTTCAATGCATGATATTAATGATGTTTGTTTAAAAATGTTAAGCGAATGGGATATGTATCATAGGTCAGAAGAAAGAATGATGCAGTTGGTTGAAAACATAGAAGGAATAACACAAAAAAAGGTTTTGCCAGACTTTTACACTAAAAGAAATCTATATCTAATTATCAAAAAAAAATAATATGTTTTTAAACGATACTAATTTACTTTTTGGGTTTTTGTTTGTTCCTGCACTTTTTGATTATTTGTTGGCAGGACTAGTATTTTTAAAAAGCAAAAACAGAGAAAAATTTGTTTTCTCAGCGTACTGCATGTTTGTTGGTACATGGACATTAGCTATTGCTTTTTTTGGGATTGTTAACATAGAACGTGCTTTAATATGGAATAAATTGTTTATAGCTTCTGCAGGTTTTCTTCCAGCTACGTTGTTACATTTTGTTTATTTATTCAATAAGGAAAAATTAAATACTTTTCGATTCATTGCAATATATTTGCCGGTTGTGATTATTACGATTCAATTAATTTTATTTCCGAAGCATTATATAAAAAATATTATCATCCAAAATTGGGGCAAGGAAAGTGTTTTAGGTCATTATTACTATCTTTTTGGATTGTATTTTGTATTCTATGCGACTTTCTCTTTTGTGAAAATATATCTTAGATATATTGGTGTGGATGGGGTAGACAAACAGCGTTGCAAATATTTGCTTTTAGCAATGGTGCCAACGGCGTTGGTAGGTGCATATTTTAATTTATTTCTTATTTTAATTGGTAACTATAAATATATTTGGGTAGGACCGTACTGCTCTTTTATCATGGTTTTTGTTACTGCTTATACAATAATTAAATATCGTTTAATGGATATT
>JAHJCZ010000124.1 GCA_018812705.1 Candidatus Omnitrophota bacterium | reverse complement strand
GGCATCATAATATTAATTGGTTCTGTATCTCAAGCAGAAACTGTTCGCCTTATTACACCTTATGCGGGGCTCCTGACAAATAAGATAATCAGTACTACAACGGGAAGTGAAATTGAAGACCAGGCTATTATGGAGGGGATTTTTTATCAACAGATCGATCCTGACATTTATCAATGGAACCTATTTCTTTATACTTCACAGGATATCAATCAAAGTGATCTGTATGGTGCAAATTTTATAGCTGATCGATATTTTAAAAAAACCGACAAAGGTAAATTTGTCATTGGAATGGGAATGAATGGCTTGGATATTTCTTCCTCACCGATATCGGTTACCAACTCTGTAGATATATCTGTAGATCATACGGTTTATTCCCCTTATGCTCGGGGTGGATACTATTTTTATTTTAATAATGATAATGGATTAAATTTTTCTTTGATGCCTTGGGCGGGATATGAAACAGACATCGTTAGAGGAGAAATCAAAGCTGATATTGACCCTCCTGGTCCTGCGCCTGTTGTATCTAGCATCACTAAAATTGATCATACCTATGAATATGGTTTATTAGGTCTTCAATTTAAAGTGGATTACAATCATTTTTTAAATTGCCAGCTTAAGTATCACCGTAAGCTCAGTTTTGATTCAAAGAGTGGGGATTTACATAATGCTTCCGCTATGATCAATATGAATCTTTCTAGAAAATGGGGTATCTCTTATAGACATAAATATATGGAAGAAATTACGGGGACTAACAATTATCACATTTTTGGGGTTTCCTATGTTTTCTAAAAACAAGTAATTTATATATAACTTATTAATAATGAATATTAGCACATTTAACTATTATGGTCTTGCATTAGGATTCACCTCTTTTTTTATAATTGGTATTTTTCATCCGATGGTTATTAAAGGGGAATACTATTGGGGAAGAAAAATGTGTTTTGTTTTTTTTTGCTATCGGAATCTTTGCATCAATATTCTCTGTGTTAGTAGGTAATATTTTGGGGTCATCAGTTCTAGGCGTAGTAGGGTTTTCTTCCTTTTGGGCAATCAAAGAAGTTTTTGAGCAGGAGGAAAGAGTGAAGAAAGGTCAGTTCCCAATGAACCCTAAAAGGCGTTAGTAGAAGCTTGCCGATAAGAATGTATATTAAGATCAGGCAAACATTATGAAAAGAGCAGAAAGAACCGTGGAAGCAATGATCCAAATGTATTGTCACGATCATCATTTGAGAAATTCACACCTTTGTAGTGATTGTAAAGAGTTGTTGGAGTATTCGTTTAGTCGAATTGAAAAATGCTGCCTAAAAGTAAATAAGTCAACATGTGCAAAATGTCCTAGCCATTGCTATAATCCACAAATGAAAGAAAGAATAATTCTCGTTATGCGATACTCTGGCCCGCGCATGATCTACTGTCATCCTATTCTTGCCACAGCACATCTTATTAAAAGCATGAAATCTTAAAATATGGAAAATATGAAAATGTGGGAAAATATAGGACAGACACTTATTATCCCTATTTCATATCAAGCCATCAACTCTAAAGCATTTTCATACATCAAAGAGTTGCAAAACTCGTTCACGCGGGGGAGCCATTTGCATCATAAGGCGTTGTAATTATTAATATATAGTTGCAGCGCCTTTTTTGTTGGTGTATTATAAAAAAATAGCGTCTGTCCCTATTTATCGATGTGCGGATATCAGACAGGCATTGAAAAAAGTATAAATTTAACTTAACCCTTAACTTTTCAAATTTATTTTCTAGTATACGGAGGAAAACAACTGAAATGGAAAAATTTATAATAAAGCTATTAATTACAATTTTATGTGTCTTGATCGTTTTTTGCATGCCAGTAAGTGCAGATGAAAACGATCTGGAGTTTCAAACTAGTCACCTGCCTGTTATTGAGGGATTTAAGGTGACAGCTGATATGCCTGTATCCTGGGAGAAAGGAAAGGTGATAGCACCAAAAAAAGAGGAATTCCAATTCGATTATTCTTTCATCTATGGTGAAGCTCCGGATGAAAAATATCAAGTGACACGAACGTGGGACTGCCGGCATTGCCCTGTTTCCCCAAGAAAAGATGCTTGTGATGTGTGTTTAGGAATTATACTATTTGAAGATCCTATCAGTTTTGATAAATTTGCTGAAGGCGTAAAGGATCATTATAATCCTAAGATCTATCATACTTTTGATCAAGGGTTTAATGATAAATTGGGGCCCAAAACTTTTTTTCAAAATGTTGCTTATATGAAAACCTCATATGGAGGTAAGAAAGTTCCGCCTGATTCGCCTGATACAACTATTTTGAAATATTTATTTCAAAATAGACTATTACTTTCTTTATCTTATAGGGCAATCAAACCAGAGAATTATGAACAATTTTTACCTGTATTTGAAGAAATTGTTAAGACAGTAAAGGTGACAAAAGTGAATGATTCTGATATTGGTATCAACCGTTATTATTTTAGCCCAAAAGTAAATATTTACGCTGAAGAACCTAATATTACTTTAGAGGGTTCATTTGCCCTGGTTCTGCCATAAGGGTGGACTAGTAAGGAAGTAGTAACAGATTCTGCAGCCCTTTCTTTGCCATCGGAATGGAAGAGCAGTAATGAAAATGGCAAGCTTTCCATAGAATTTACTCCCTTAGCAGAGGGAGTTGAAGGAGAGTCTGAAAGTAAGCTTATAATAAATATTGAGGGTGTAGAAAAACAATATTATGGTGACAATTTCTATTTTGATGTTGGTGACAATTACGTTTCATCTATTATTCCTGAGAACACTATTTTGGATGTTCAGGATGCGACCAATAATTTTATTTTAAACGCTACATCATATTATGATAACTGTAGCTATATGAGTAAGGACGGCACGAAACAGATACGTGCAACGACATACGGGGGAAAAAGTCCTTTGGATGATAATATTAAGCTGCGGATCTATACCTCTGGCGGGAATAGGATCAGCTGTAACTATATTTATGAAGCTCCAGCAGAAAGATTTGATGACAATATTAATGCTGTTGAAGAAATTCTCGGTTCATTAGAATTAAATTTTAACGTAGTTATAAATCATGACCAAAATTAGTATTGGTGAACATTTATAACGAACAGTGGACTATTTAATTAAATAGGACTCTTCAGTTTTTCCTTAAACTCGTTCGAAAATCATTTATAAACCGACCACTTAAATACCAATCAAATCAACCTCAATTCTATTATTGTTATTTAAAAAAGTTCGAAAGTCGTTCGCTTGGGGGAGTTAATTTGTTCTAAGCCGTTGCGAGTTAAATGCTTACAACGGCTTTTTCTTGTTATGATTTTAAATGTGTGCTATATTTCAAAGAATGATAGCTAACAATTCATATTTAATTATGGCGGGAATTTTCCTGCTGGTTGGAATTTATTCTTACCAAGGCAGCATTTTAATAACTGCAGTTATTTTATTTTGGTCTTCAATCGTATTTTCTTTTTTTTGGTTGTTGCATTTTTTAAAAGTCAATCGTTCGAAAGATCATGCGTCATTATTCGCTAGAGATTCATTTTTAAAGCAGTGCGTGTTCGGTGTTGTTTTTCTGCCATTTTATGCGTTCAGGTATTTAGCTCTCCTTTTGCAATCATTCAGCAATGAAGAACCAATTTCTCAAGTGACTGATAAAATTTTTATTGGACAGCAGTTATTGTGGTTTCATAAGAAAGTGTTTATTTCTAAGAAAATAGAAGCGGTTTTAGATGTCACGATTGAAAATAGAGAGCCTTGTTTTATTGCTAGTGATAAAACAATTCAATATTTACGGATGCCGATACTAGATAAGACGAGTCCCTCAAAGGAGCAGCTAGAAAACGGGGCGAGTTGGGGCTTAGAGCAAGTATCTCAAGGAAGAAATTTGTTTGTTCATTGCAGTGCAGGTCATGAACGTAGTGCGACATTGGTTGCAGCCATACTTTTAAAAGCAGGAGATTGTAATACCCTGTCTGAGGTGGTTGAGAAAATAAGAGGTGTCAGACCCAAAACGAGATTTGTAGGCAATCAACAAGAAATCTTGGAAAAATGGTTTAAAGGTTGAGAATTTAAAGTTACCCAGTTGCAAAACTCGTCCACTTGGGGGAGTTTTTTAAGAGCCGTTATAACTTGTTGTATATCAATGAGTTGTGGCGGCTCTTTTTATCGTTCTGCTTTGCAAGGCTAATTTATTTTAATCTGTTTTGTTATCGTCGATAAAATCATCTCTAAATATTTGGTATTGACAATATATGTTTATGGGTTATAATTAATTAACCAAATGGTTAAATGGATAAGGGGGATGTTAAATGAAAAATCTGGATAATACACTTAAGGCTTTGGCTGATATGAATAGGGTAAGAATTCTTAAGCTTCTTGAGAAGCGTAAGATGTGTGTCTGTGAATTAGCTTATGTTTTAGATGTGTCTCAGCCTGCGATCTCAAAACAGTTAAAGAAAATTGCAAAAGCTGGATTAATTGATAGTGAAAAAGATGGTTTTTGGACAAATTATTTTATTAATCCTAAGAATGAATATGCTAAGAAATTGCTAAAGTTATTATCAATTTGGCTTAATGATGAAGAAGTAGTTAGCGAAGATTTTAAAAAATCGGAAAAAGCAAACAGAGAAAAATTGTGTTGTAAGAAATAATTTTTTTTGAAAAAACCAAATAACCAAATGGAAATATGGAGAAGAAAGTGAAAGAATCTAATAAGTTTTTACTGATGCTCGCAGGATTTTTTGCTTGTTTTTATCTGCCAGTTGAGTGGCTCCCATTTAGAAATCCTGTTTTTGAATCATTAGCATTAGTTCGATGGTATGCAAGGGAGCACGTTTTGCTCTGCCTTGTTCCTGCATTTTTTATTGCGGGTGCAATTTCTGTTTTTGTAAGCCAGGCATCTGTCATTAAGTATTTTGGTGCAAAGGCAAACAAGTTTCTTGCTTATAGTGTTGCATCAATTTCTGGAACAATATTAGCAGTGTGTTCATGCACGGTATTGCCATTATTTTCTGGGATATATAAGAGAGGGGCTGGACTTGGCCCTGCTACTGCTTTTCTTTATTCGGGGCCAGCAATTAATGTTTTAGCAATTATTATGACGGCACGTATTCTTGGATGGCAACTGGGCGTCGCAAGAGCCGTTGGAGCAATTATTTTTAGTGTAGTTATTGGTCTTATGATGCATTTGATATTTATTAAGGAAGAAATAGCTAGAAAGGCAGAGGGTGAATTGTTTGCTGGTGAAATAGTTGAGACTAGGGCTTTATGGCAGAATGGTTTGTATTTCTTTGCAATGGTTGGATTTTTAATATTTGCTAACTGGGCAAGACCAGAAGCAGGCGAAACAGGGGCATGGGCATCAATATTTGCTGCAAAATGGTATTTGGCAATTGGATTTTTGGTTATGACAGGAATCATGTTATTTAAATGGTTCAAGAAGAATGAAATTACTGAATGGACACAAAGTTCATGGACTTTTGCAAAACAAATAATGCCATTGCTTCTAGCGGGTGTTTTGGTTGCTGGCTTACTTTTAGGACGTCCTGATCAAGAAGGTTTAATTCCTTCATGGATTATTGCAAAAGCTGTTGGTGGTAATTCTTTATTTTCCAACTTTTTTGCATCAATAGTTGGAGCGTTTATGTATTTTGCAACACTAACAGAAGTCCCTATATTACAAGGTCTAATTGGCGCAGGAATGGGAAAAGGTCCAGCACTAGCATTATTACTTGCTGGCCCTGCACTGAGCCTCCCGAATATGCTTGTTATTCGTGGAGTTATTGGGACTAAGAAGACAGTTGTTTATGTTAGTTTGGTTGTCGTTATAGCGACAATAAGTGGAATTACCTTTGGGATGATAGTAGGTTAAACAATGGATAATAATCACTCACATAAAGATGTAAAGAAGAAGCTTGGTTTATCAATACTCTTAAATTTATTGATTACATGCGTTCAGGCGATTGGTGGGCTTGTTTCTGGAAGTCTTTCTCTTATAACGGATGCTTTGCATAATCTTACCGATACATTTTCTCTTGTGACGAGTTTTATTGCTCTTAAGCTTTCAGACAAGGAGAATACGGAATTAAGGACTTTTGGTTACAAGCGGGCAGAGATTTTAGCGGCTCTCTTGAATGCTTCTTTGTTAATCGTTGTTTCTTTCTTTTTGTTTAAGGAAGCTGTGTTCCGTTTTTTTCATCCCGTGCCTATTAATAGTGGTTTTGTGATTGTCATTGCGACATTAGGGCTTGTTGCGAATTCTTTATGTGCTTTTTTGTTAAAGAGTCATTCTCATGACAATATGAATATTCGGTCAGCTTTTGTCCATTTGCTTTCCGATGCGTTGGTGTCTGTCGCTGTGATTATTGGTGCGATATGTATGTATTTTTTCGGTTTGTTTTGGGTGGATTCTGTTTTGACTTTGGTGATTGGGTTGTATGTTATTAGGGAAGGTTATGTCATTGTCATGGATGCTGTTCACATTCTGATGCAGAATGTGCCTAAAGGAATTGTTCTTAAAGATATTCAAAAAGATATCGAGAAAATTATGGGTGTTAAGGATATTCATCATGCTCATGTCTGGTGTGTGACCGTTGAGGATGTTCATTTTGAGGCACATATAAACACCGTAAGTGATATTAAGTTAAGTGAAAGCTGTGTTATTAAGGCTGGCATTGAGAAAGTGCTTAAAGAAAAATATTCTATTAACCATGCTACTTTGCAATTTGAATATGACTCGTGTCAGGGTGTTTCTTTGGTGAAAAATAAAGGCATTGAAAATGAGGTTCATTAAATAAATGGGAGGGGGTAGGAATGGAAAAAGAAAAGAGTGAAATAAAGAAGATTGTGAAACAAGGATACGCAAAAGTAGCGACGCAGAAAACATCTTGCTGTTGTTCCGGGTCATGTTGCGGAGACACTGCTTCGGCACAGGACATAAGCAAGACTGTCGGATATGGCGATGATGAAATCAATTCTGTTCCGGAAGGGGCTAATCTGGGGCTGGGCTGTGGAAACCCTGTTGCTATTGCTTGCTTGAAAAAAGGCGATGTGGTTCTTGACCTTGGAAGCGGGGCAGGATTTGATGCTTTTCTTGCTTCAAAGAGGGTTGGGGAAACTGGTAAGGTCATCGGTGTTGACATGACTCCCGAAATGGTTGAGCGGGCAAAAAATAATGCCAATAAAGGCAATTATGACAACGTTGAGTTCAGGTTGGGTGAGATTGAGAAATTACCAATTGAGGATGGTTCCGTTGATGTGATTATTTCAAACTGTGTTATTAATCTTTCACCTGATAAGCAGTCAGTGTTTAAAGAGGCTTTTAGGGTGTTAAAGTTCGGCGGGCGGTTAATGGTTTCCGACTTGGTGCTCACAAAAGAGCTATCGGAAAAGATCAAGCAATCTGTTGAGGCTTATGTGGGCTGTATTGCAGGTGCGATAAAGAAAGATGAATATCTCAAATTTATGACGATGGCTGGTTTTACAAAGATTCAGGTCATCAGCGAGTCGAGTTATCCTGTAGATGCCATGTTTGATAGCCTCGAAGACGCACGAGACGCAATATTGAGCATAAAAGTGTCAGCTATAAAAAAATAAATGGAGGATGTAAGAAATGAAAATTGAAATTTTAGGAATGGGTTGTCCAAAATGCAAACAACTGTACGCTAATGCGCAGGAAGCGTTAAAGCTTTCAGGTAAAGAGGCAGAAGTTGTTAAGGTTGAAGATATGGACAAAATAACAGAGTATGGAATTATGATGACGCCAGCTTTAGTTCTCGATGGTGTTGTGAAAGTTGCAGGAAAAGTCCCATCTGTTGAAGAAATAAAAGAACTTTTGTAAAAGTTATGAACCTTATTTAAATATATTGGAGTTAAAGAATGAAGAAAATAATATCATTAAGTGTTTTTGTGCTATTAGCAGTAGTAATGAGCATGTATGTGTTTTTAAGCAATGCCAATTCTCAAAAAGTTAATGTTGATCCGGTTGTAAAGGCGGGTTCTTCAATAAACGATTCAAAACTTATAGCATATTATTTTTACACAACAGCTAGATGTGTCTCATGTCACAAAATTGAACAATACACAAAAGAATCTTTAGAGAAATTCTTTTTTGATGAAATAGCCGCAGGAAAGATTGATTTTCAGATGTTAAATATTGATGAACCTCAAAATAAGCACTATATTCAAGATTATCAGCTTTACACTAAATCGGTTGTTCTTTCAAAAGTGTCTGATGGGAAAGAAATCAAATTTAAGAATCTGGATAAAGTTTGGAATCTTCTAAATAATAAAAACAAGTTTTATGAATACATCAAAGAGGAAACAAACAATTTTATTAATTAGAGGGGTATGCAAATATGATCGTTGAATTATTTTCGGCTTTGTGGTTTGGGATATTAACATCGATCAGTCCGTGTCCTTTGGCTACCAATATAGCAGCAGTATCTTTTCTTTCAAAAAAAGTGAATCATCCGATGAGTGTGCTTTTTTCAAGTTTTGCGTATATTTTGGGTAGGATGGTGACTTATGCTGTTATAGGCTCAATAATAATTGCTTCTCTTGTTAGCGTGCCGTCTACGGCAAGTTTCCTTCAAACTTACATGAATAAATTGATAGGACCAATATTGATACTAGTTGGTCTATTCCTATTTGATATTATAAAATTTAATACATTTTCATTAGCAATATCACAAGAAAAACAAAATAAATTAGCTGACTCTGGTGCTATTGGGGCGTTTCTTTTAGGCGCACTTTTTGCATTATCGTTCTGCCAGATCGCGGCTGCATTGTTTTTTGGTAGTTTAATCCCGCTTGCTTTGAATAGTAAAATAGGGATGATTCATCCGTTTATCTATGGAATAGGTACTGGAATTCCTGTCGCAATATTTGCGGTGGGTATTATGTTTGGAGTTAAATCATTCTCAAAATGGTTTCATATGACAGCAAAAATTGAATTGTGGACAAGAAGGATTACAGGTGCAATTTTCATCCTTATCGGGATTTACTATATATGGTCTTATATTGTTCCATTAATCACTTTATAGCGAGGATATTTAAATGAGCACTCAAATGTGTAAAAATGATGATCGAAAAATGAAAGGCATTTTTGAACGCTATCTAACTGTTTGGGTCGGATTGTGTATAGTTGTAGGAATATTTTTGGGTAAAATTGCACCTCAACTAGCAAAGGCTCTTGATGGTTTATCTATAAATGTAAATGGGGCGCCCGTGGTATCTATTCCAATTGCCATATGTTTATTTTTTATGATGTATCCGATCATGGTTAAAATTGATTTTGCTGCTGTAATTAAAGCTGGAAAGTCACCAAAACCGGTTGGATTAACACTTTTTGTGAATTGGGCAATAAAACCATTTACTATGTATGCTTTTGCTTATTTCTTTTTAGGATTTTTATTTAAGGGTTTCATTGGAGTTGATGCAGTTGATTTTGTGAAAATGTCACCGGGAGTCGATTGGGCGTTAGGATCTATCCACGGTGCAGGAACGGTTGTTATGTATGAAGGAATAAAGATGCTTCAAGTTCCTTTGTGGAGAAGCTATTTTGCTGGGTGCATTTTATTAGGGATTGCTCCTTGCACAGCAATGGTTTTAGTTTGGGGATTCTTGTCAAAAGGGAATGATGGGCTAACACTTGTTATGGTAGCGATCAATTCGCTTACAATGCTTTTGCTTTATGGTGTATTAGGCGGATTTCTTTTGGGAGTAGGGCGGATGCCAGTTCCTTGGCAGGCATTGTTATTATCGATTGCTATTTATGTTGCATTGCCTTTGGTTGCCGGATATTTTTCAAGAAAGTGGATAGTTGCGCATAAGGGAATTGAATGGTTTAATGAGAAATTTCTGCATGTTTTGGCACCTGTTTCCATAACCGCTTTACTGGTAACTCTTGTTCTATTATTTTCGTTCAAGGGTGAGATCATTTTGGCGCAGCCGTTGACAATTCTTTGGATTGCAATTCCACTTTTTATTCAGACAATATTTATCTTTGCGATTACTTATTGGATGGCAAGAAAATTAAAATTAAGGTATGAAGATGCAGCTCCGTCTGCAATGATAGGGGCGAGTAACCATTTTGAAGTTGCCATTGCAACAGCGACAATGTTGTTTGGGCTTTCATCAGGTGCAGCATTGGCAACGGTTGTTGGAGTTTTGATCGAAGTGCCCGTGATGTTGATGTTGGTAAAATTCTGTTTAAGAACACAGCATTGGTTTACAAATGAAAAAGTTTAAGCAAATATTATTGATCGTGCTTGGATTATTATTACTTTGCATTTTATCAACGATTAATAGCAGAAAAGATAAATCAGGGGCTAGCTGTCTTTTTTTGCTAAAAGATAAAGGAGAACAGAAAGAATAATTAGTGTGTTATTCCTTTATGTTTTTCTATTGCTTTAAATTGATCATTTGTTGGTAAATTTACTAATTTTCTTAATTGCCTTTCTGTGAAATTCTCTCCAGTTTTATCGTTAAGTAAATAATCTAAG
The DNA here is from genome assembly GCA_018812705.1 of Candidatus Omnitrophota bacterium. Lineage (GTDB taxonomy): Bacteria > Omnitrophota > Gorgyraeia > Zapsychrales > Zapsychraceae > Zapsychrus_A. Next base: position 7,819 of record JAHJCZ010000124.1, on the reverse strand, counting down.
ATTTTTTCATCTATTTTAAAAGGTTTAGTATTTGATTAACTCGACCTTTTGATACTTCAAGTATTTCAGCTGTTGCTTGGATAGTCGGATTAGCAAGGCTTTTGTAAGTTTTTTTATACATGAGCGCTGTTTTAATCGGATTAATTTTTTCTTTTTTCGGCTTATGGTGTTGCAAAATTCTTTTAGTTATGCGGTTTTCGGTGGAAATACCATATGGTGCAGGTCCTTCGATAATTTGCACTTGATGTAACTTGTTGTATGCAATATGGATAGTAACTTCGATGCCTAGGATTAAAGGTGTTCTCTCAGTTACTGGACCGGGGAGGAGCGTTTCGTAAGCCTTTGTAACTGAATAAGTTGCAAGGGCTTCCTTTTACCACTTTAGACACCTAGCGAACAAATTAAAATTTGCTCTTAATTTGATTTTGCAGAAGTCCTTGATAGAATGAGTTTTATCGACGGTGTTATTCTGCATATTTTTTATTTTTCATTGGAAAGGTCAATTAGTTTTATGTTTGCGGCAATGGTTGTCTTCTAAGAAAAACATAAAGTTATATAATATTCTTGACAAAATAAATTAACACAGTATATTTGTTAATGACAACCATTACCAATAGGAGAAGATATGCCAAATCAAGATGGAACAGGGCCGCGATGGATGCATGGAAAATTTAAATGCTGTGGCTATCGGATGACTAAACCACGAGAAGCAATATTGGATGTTCTAGAAAATACACAGGAACATTTAAGCGCGGAAGATATTTACTTAGCTGTTCATAAATTTTATCCGAATATTGGTTTGACTACTGTTTACAGAAATTTAGAAATGTTAGTAAATATAGAAATGATCGTCAAGTTCGACTTTGGTGAGGGGAAGTCTAAATATGAACTTTCTGATCATTATAGTGGAAAAGGACATCATCATCATCTTGTTTGTAAGGAATGTTATAAAGTTGTAGATTATTCTGATTTTATGAAAGATGAGGTTAATTTTTTGAAAAGTACAGAAGATGGACTATCTAAGAAATATAAGTTCAATATTACCGATCATTTAATTCAGTTTTTTGGAGTTTGCGAGAAGTGTAGCAATAAATAATTTTTTACCTACAAATGACAATGGTTGTCATTAACACTAATTAAGGAGGTGTGAAATGCCAGGAGGAGACAGAACGGGTCCTATCGGAATGGGACCATTGACAAAAGGAGGAAGAGGAACATGTTTTGAGGAAATATCAACTTTGGGGACATGGCAAAGACCTTTTGCTGGAAGATTTAACCAAAGTGGTAGATACAGAGGTTTTCGAAATTTTTACTGTTCGGCTGGTTTACCTGGAAGAAAACAATCTAATCAACTATGTAATGAAGTAGAGAGTATTGATACGTTGAAGTCTCAAGCTAGTAAGATTCAAGTTGAGCTTTCATTATTATTGGAACGTATCAACACATTAGAAAAATCGTAGTACATATAATTATTTGTATTAATAACACTCGGAGGGAAAGATGAGAATAGGCGTAACTTTAGAAGATGATAAAGGATTAGAAAGTAATGTTTCAATGCATTTTGGTCAATGTTCACATTTCTTAATTGTTGATATAGAGAATGGTGAGATAAAGGATTCAAAAGTAGTTCCTAATAACACACAGCATGGTGGTGGCGGGTGTGTGGCCGTGGATGCTATTTTGGAACATAATATTACACATGTTATTGCAGGGGGAATGGGAATGGGTGCCCAACAAAAATTTTCTTCAGCTAATGTTGCTGTATTTGGATTTTCAGGATTAGCAGAAGATGCTATTAAGAAATTACTTAATGATAATTTGACAGGCCTTGGTGCATGTAAAGAGCACGGAGATTGTCATTAAAAGGAGAAGGTTTAATAATGAAAATTTGTATAACCTCAGAAGGAAATAATCTGGATTCAAAAGTTGATCCTCGTTTTGGCAGATGTCAATATTTTATTCTTATTGATACAGATACTTCCCAATTCGAAGCTATTCAAAATCAGAATGTAAATGGCTCGGGGGGTGTTGGCGTTCAATCCGGTCAGATTGTTGCTGAAAAACAGGCAAAAGTTGTCCTCACCGGAAAGGTTGGACCTAATGCTTCTCAGACTTTAACGTCAGCAGGAATAGAAGTTGTTCTTGATGTCGAGGGAACTGTTAAAGAAGCTCTTGAACGTTTTAAGAAAGGGGAGCTTAAGTCCGCCAAGGGCCCAAATGCTGATGAAAAATCAGGATTAAACAAATAAATGCCATTAACAAAAAATGATAGAAAAAAAGATTTATTATCACGACACAGATGCCATTGGAATTGTTTATCATGCTTCCTATCTAAAAATTCTGGAAGAAGATAGAACTGAGTTCTTTGAAGCGCAAGATATCTTAGTTAAAGATTTTCATGAACAGGGTAGGCATTTTGTTATTAAAGATTTGCACATTAAATATAAATCTTCCGCTAGATTTGGCGATATAGTTATATGCGAATCTGTTATTAATAAAATCACAGCAGCACAAATATTTTTCTCTCAAAAAATATTTAATAAAACCAGTAATATCATTCTTATCGAAGCAGATATTATTTTGGTTATTATTAATGAACATTTTCAGCCAGTTATAATACCTGAAGATATAAATTCATTATTATTAGAAAACGCAGGAGTCATTAAGGGAGGTGCATAATGCCCGGAGGAAATGGAACAGGACCAGCGGGAGCTGGACAAGGACGTGGTTTTGGTGGAAATAATCCAGGGCCAAGTGGAAATTGTATTTGCCCTAGTTGTGGAGAAAGAATTCCGCATCAACGAGGAGTGCCATGTAATTCAGTTAAATGCCCAAAATGCGGCGTAAATATGGCGAGGGAATGATGGAAAAAATTGTTTTAGAAAATCATGAGCGGTATCGGGACAGAATAAAACTATTTAAGAGTTTCGGATACGATATTGATAAGGAAAGAGATTTTATAATTGAAAATGCTCAGCCGATAGAAGGAAAAATATTAGAGCTTGGTACGGGAAAGGGTCATTTTGCAGTTGCCTTAGCTCAAAAGGGATATCAATTTACGACTGTAGATATTTCTGAAGAAGAGCAGAAATTTGCCAAAATGAATATACAGTATTTAGGATTACAGGATCAGGTAAATTTCGTTATCGCGGATGCACAACACCTGCATTTCCCCGATGCCAGTTATGATATTTCTTTTGGAATTAATCTCATTCACCATTTAAGTCAGCCGTTAAAAGTTGTCGATGAATTCTTAAGGGTTACTGCCCCCAAAGGTAAAATTGTCATAAGCGATTTCAGCAAAGAAGGTTTTACAATTATTAAGGAGTTGCATAAAAGTGAAGGTAACCATCATGATTCAGGTCATTGCACATTAAACGAAATAGCAGAATATGTATTAAGCAAAGGATTTCAAATTGATAAATTTAATTCAAAGTGTCAGGAATTAATAATAATACGTAAGCGGGGTAATTAGATAATGATAATTTCTGTCGCAAGTGGAAAAGGCGGGACAGGAAAAACAACAATAGCTGTAAATTTAGCCTTGTCGTTAAGTAATGTTCAATTGCTAGACTGTGATGTTGAAGAACCTAATGCCGCATTATTTTTAAATCCGGTTATAGCCGAGAAAAAGAGCGCGTTTATTCCGGTTCCTGTTATCGATAAAGAAAAATGTACATACTGCGGCAAATGCCGTGAGGTATGTGTATATAATGCCATTGCTGTGTTACCTCAGACAGAGAATAGCAAAGGTAACATTTTATTATTTCCTAATCTTTGTCATGGTTGCGGAGCATGTCAATATTTGTGTCCTCAGAATGCTATTACGGAAATAAATAGAGAAATCGGGATAATTGAATTGGGTAATGTTGGTGACGTTCAGTTTGCCCATGGAAAATTAAATATTGGTGAGGCAATGGCTCCACCGGTTATTCGTCAAGTTAAGCAATATATCAATCCTACACGCACGGTTATTATTGATGCACCTCCCGGAACATCTTGCCCTGTTATTACAGCTGTTAGTGGAACAGATTATTGTCTGTTAGTTACAGAACCAACTCCTTTTGGGCTAAATGACCTTCAGTTAGCCGTAGAAGCAATGCGTAAATTAAAAATACTATTTGGAGTGGTGATAAATCGATGTGATTTAGGTGATCTTAAGACGGATAATTATTGTAAAGATGAAGGTATTCCCATTTTAATGAAGATTCCGTTTAGTGAAGAAATTGCCAAGAGTTATTCGAGAGGAGAAACCATAGTTAATGCATTTCCAGAATACAAAGTCCAATTTAACGAATTATTAATAAAGATTAAAAACTTATTAGAGAAGCAGGAAATATGAAACAAATTCTCATTATTAGTGGAAAAGGTGGGACGGGAAAAACTATCCTAACTGGTGCGTTTGCTGCTTTGGTAAAAAATAAAGTAATGGTTGACTGTGATGTTGATGCTGCGGATTTACATCTGTTATTGTCCCCAACAGTTAATGAGCGGAACGATTTTAAAAGCGGAAAAACTGCATTTATTGATAACGATAAATGTGCTCAATGTAGAAAATGTATAGAGATGTGCCGATACGAAGCTATTTCTGATGATTTTATTGTTGATCCTATTGCCTGTGAAGGGTGTTCATTTTGCAGTCATATTTGCCCTGCGGATGCTATCGAAATGCAGGAAAATGAGTCTGGTGAATGGTACATTTCAGATACAAGATTTGGTGCTCTTGTCCATGCAAGATTAGGGATCGCGGAAGAAAATTCCGGAAAATTAGTTTCACTTGTCAGGCAAAAAGCTAAAGAATTAGCGGAAAAACAGAATTGTGAATATGTAATTATTGATGGCCCGCCAGGGATCGGATGTCCAGTTATTGCTTCCTTGTCTGGGATAAACTGTGCTTTGGTTGTTACTGAGCCAACTTTATCTGGATTGCATGATGCGAAACGTGTTATTGAGGTCGCTCAACATTTTAAAGTTCCAATTAAGCTTGTTATTAATAAATTCACTTTAAATTTAGAAATGACTCAACAAATTAAGAAATATTGCGAAGAAAACAACATTTCTATAGCAGGAAAAATCCCGTTTGACAAAGCAATTGTAGAATCAATAGTTCAGGGCAAGACACTTTTGGAACATTCATATAGTAAGTATAAAGAATTAATAAGCGATATTTGGAAAGAATTATCATGAGAACATATTTAGACTGTATCCCATGTTTAATGAAAGGCGCTCTTGAAATGGCCAGGCTTGTTGATGGCAATGAAATCATGCATAAAGAGATAATGGATGAAGTTGCTAGAATGTTACCTGATTTTTCTTTAGGTTGTTCTCCTCCAGAGATGGCCCGTATGATTCATAAAGTCATGGAAAGGAGATTCGGCGACAAAGACATCTACAAGAGCATTAAAAAAGAGAGTAACCACAAAGCGTTGGCGTTATATCCAAGGCTTAAAGAGAAGGTGCAGTCATCAAATGATAGGCTTTTAACAGCTGTTGAAATCGCTATTGCTGGAAATGTCATTGATTATGCAGCGAAGAATACTTTGAATATTGAGGATGAGATTGAAAAAATATTTACAAATGATTTTGCAAATATTAATAAAACCATTTTTGATTATGAACATTTTAAAGACGATCTAATTAAAGCTAAGCGTATTTTATATTTAGCAGACAATGCTGGTGAGGTTGTATTTGACAGAGTTTTGATAGAAGAAATCCCAGAGGATAAAGCCATCATATTTGCTGTTCGAGACAAGCCCGTTATTAATGACGCACTGATAGAAGATGCGAAAGAATGCGGGCTTGATAAAAGATCTAAAATTATGTCAAGTGGAGTTGATGCCCCTGGAACAGTTTTAAAATATTGCTCTAAAGAATTTTTAGAAATCTATAAAAAGTCAGATTTGATTATTAGCAAGGGGCAGGGAAACTATGAAGCATTGAGCCAAGAGAAAGAAAATATATATTTTTTATTCAGGGCAAAATGCCCTGTTATTGCGAAACATGCTGAGGTTGGATTGGGAGATATTGTTTTAATAAAGGCAAACCATAATGAATGTAAGAGTATTATTCAATAGTTCGAGGTTGCTTGATGGACTCTCAGTTGGTTGGGGTCTATCCTTTTTGATAGATAATACAATAATGTTTGATACAGGGGAGAAAGGGGATTTGTTAATTAATAATATTAACAAATTAAAAGTTGATCTTTCTCTCGTCGAAGCTGTTGTAATTTCTCACGATCACTGGGATCATACCGGGGGTTTATGGGAAATACTTTCAAAAAAACCGAATATAAATGTTTATGCCTGTCCTGGATTTGGATCGGATTTTAAACATAAAATTCCTGACTTTTCGGCAAAATTGACAGAAGCTGATAATTTTACTCTAATCGCCTCCGGGATTTATTCAACTGGAGAAATAATCGGGACATATAAAGAAAAAAACATATCTGAACAAGCATTGATAATTAAAACAGCAAAAGGATTCTCAGTTATTACTGGTTGTGCCCACCCCGGCATTATTAAAATTCTTGAGAGAGTAAAGATGCAGTTGAGTATTAAAGAGTTTTATGCTGTTTTTGGAGGTTTTCATCTAAAAGATCATTCCATTAAAGACATCGAAATGATTGTTAAAAAGTTTTCCGAATTTAAAGTCAAACGAGTTGGTGCAACGCATTGCAGCGGGACTAATGCAGAAAATCTTTTTCAAGAAACGTATAAAGGCAATTTTCTCTCAATGAAAGTGGGAGATACTATAACAATTTAAATAATATTTTCTGTCTGAGTTTTTGAAAGTTATAAGGAGATGAGCTGTTATGAAAATGGGAATTGTTATTTCAAGCAATGATGTCGAAACATGTTGGAATGCTTTGCGCTATGCGAACTTCTCTCTATCTCAGGAAGATGAAGTTAAGATATTTTTCATGGGCAAAGGTGTTGAATATCAGAAAATTAGTGTTGAAAAGTTTAATACAATTGAGCAGACAGAGAAATTCATGAAAGACGGAGGAGTTGTTTTTGCTTGTGGTAGCTGTGTTAAGTCTCGGGACCAGGAAGTGTCAGAAATGTGTCCGATTTCAACAATGAAAGATATGTATGAAATTATCAAAGAAAGCGATAAGGTTGTGACCTTTTAGAATGGACAAGTACTTTTATACACAATTAACTCAGAAAAGTATGGCAAAGGAGCTTTTATCAATAGAGTATGCCACTCAAATTTTAACAGCAAGTGATATTGAACTTATACCATTGCTGAATGCTGCTTATGAAGTAAGAAAAAAGTCTTTTGGCAAAGAGATAACAATTCATGTCATTAATAATGTTCAAAATGGTCAGTGTTCAGAGGATTGCAAGTATTGTGCACAATCAATAGACTCAAATGCTCAAATTAATGAATACGGCATGAAATCTGATGAAGAGATTTTGAATGAAGCAAAACAAGCTTATGAAAGCGGTGCGCATAGATATTGTATGGTTTTCTCAGGACGCGCACTATCATTAGAGCGGTCACAGCATTTAGCAGCATTGATCCAAAAGATTAAAGCAACTTATCCTATTCAGGTTTGTATTTCTCATGGGTTCTTGGATAAAGAAAAAGCACAATTATTAAAGGAAGCGGGGCTTGACAGGTTGAATCATAATTTAAATACGTCGAATCGCTATTATTCCGATATTTGCACTACTCATGACTATCAAGATAGGATTAAAACTTTACAGGAAGCGCATAACGTAAATTTACAAGTATGCTCGGGTGTCCTTATCGGTATGGGGGAAACCGCGGAAGACATTTATGAGATGGCTTGTTCATTAAAAGCGTTAAAAGC
>JAHJCZ010000123.1 GCA_018812705.1 Candidatus Omnitrophota bacterium | reverse complement strand
AGCCTAATTCTTCAATCAATGAAATGGCTATGGAGTATGGTTCTTCTCCCGTTGATGAAGCAGCACACCAGATATTAAGTTCTTTATTGCTTGATGATGTTTTGATTATCTTTGTTTTCTGCAATGCATCTTTTCTGAAAAAATCGAATTGCTTTTTATGTCTAAAAAATAGTGTGTGACCAGTAGAAACTTCGTTGATCATTTCTACTAATAGTTTATCGGAATCTCTCAATTTTAGAAGATCCAGATATTCATTGTATGAATTGAGCTTTAATCTGGCTAAGATCGGATCTAAACGAGTTTTTAGCAAATCTCTTCTAGCTTCACCAAAATTAATTCCTGATCTTTTAAAGATCAGTTCAGTTAAGGCCTTATATTCACTTTCTGAAAGGGTTATTTGATTTTTGCTAATGTCGTTCATTTTTTAAAGTTATATAATTATGCCTGCCATATGCTGGCTTTTGAACTCTTTTAAATTAACATTTACAATTTGATTTGTCAGATCCTTTGATGAACTTATTTCTACTCTAACATAGTTATCGGTCAGTCCAGTCCAAAAATCAGTCTTTTTTTGCTCAATCAAAACAGACATGTTCTTGCCTAACAATGATCTCTTGAAATTTTTACTTTTCTTTTGTGCAAGATCTCTTAAAAGCTCGCTTCTTTTCTTTATAGCTTCGGGTTTAACATTATTCTTTAGAAATTTACTTTTTGCCATTCTTCTTTCTGAATAGCTGAAAACATGAAAATGATCAACGGAAGAATTTTCAATGTTTTTAAATGTTTCGTTAAAGTGTTTTTCTGTTTCTCCAGGGAAACCAACAATGATATCAGTTCCAATACATATATCCGAAACTTTGTTATGAGCCTCGCAGACAAATCTGTTGAACTGTTCAAAAGTATATTTCCTGTTCATGGCTTTTAGTATATCGTCGGAGCCGCTTTGTAGAGGAATATGAAGAAATCTACAGACTTTAGAATTTGCGTACATTTTGCTGAGCAGGTCTTTTGGGATCGTTGTAAGTTCTATTGATGATATTCTTATTCGCTTTATCTTTTGTACTTGTTCAAGAGCTGATACTACATCAATAAGTTGATAGTTCTTGAATTTATACAGTCCAACATTAATACCTGTAATAACAATTTCTTTATGGCCTGAACTGGATAATATTTTAGCTTCTTTGATTATGTCATCAAATTCTCTGCTTCTTGCTCTGCCCCTTGCATAAGGAACTTCACAATATGAACAAAAGAAGTCACACCCATCTTGAATTTTTATATTTGCACGAGTGTGGTTTTTATCTATCCCGGCGTAAGCGATTTTAAAAGGCGTTCGCGGTATATCAGGTGTATTAATTGTGGTTTCAGAATTGTTATTGAGATCATTAATGATCGATGAAAGGTCCATCTTATTTGCATTACCAACTATCAATTTCACATTTGGCAATTTTAGTAATTCTTCTTTTTGTATTTGTGACTGGCAACCAATAAGAGCAATATAAGTTTTAGAATTTAGACGGTTGATCTTATTGATTAACTTTCGAGTATCAGCATCACCCTTTTCTGTTACTGTGCAGGTGTTTATCACAGCAACATCAGCAGCCGTATTTGATGGCAGTACGTGAAATTTACTGTTCTCTTCAAAGGATCTTATTAAGACAGCAGTTTCACTTTGGTTAAGCCTGCATCCTAGCGTGTAAAAAGAAATTGTATTTGTTTTTTTTATCATAATTGAACGTATTATAGTATTAAACACTCCGTTAAGCCACTTTTTATATATAAAATGTGGATAAGGCCATCCTTTTTTGTTAATATATCAATCATGAACATAGGAAAAATTGAAATAGAGAAACCTCTTATTCTTGCGCCAATGGAAGATGTTACTGACGCAGCATTTCGCCTTATTTGTAAGCGACTAGGAGCCGATATTGTATATACTGAGTTTACCAGTAGCGAGGCAATAATCCGTGATGTTGATAAGGCTTTTAAAAAAATCGCGATATCAGATGAGGAGCGTCCGGTCGCCATACAATTATTTGGTAATGATGAAAGATCTATGGGGTTGGCTGCAGAAAGATCTGAAAAATTTAATCCTGATTTTATAGATATTAATTGCGGTTGCTGGGTAAAAAAGCATGTCGCTCGGGGTGAAGGTGCGGGATTGCTTAAGAACCTTATTAAATTAGAAAGCATTGTAAAAGCTACTGTGAAGGCGACCAAACTGCCAGTTACTGTCAAAACTAGATTAGGCTGGGATGTTAATAGCATTGTGATATTAGAAGTGGCAAAGATGGTTGAGCAAGCTGGTGCAAAAGCTTTGACGGTTCATTGCCGGACAAGATGCCAAGGATATAAAGGAAAAGCTGATTGGGATTGGTTAGCTAAGATCAAGAAAGAGATAACTATCCCTCTTTTCGGCAATGGGGATGTTCAAACAGTTCAAGATGTCGAGGAAATGTTTGACATCGGTTGTGATGGGGTGATGATAGGTCGCGGGGCAATATCTAACCCTTGGATTTTTAAGCAAGCCAAGCATTATTTAAGAACAAAAGAACATATTCCGGAAGTTACTCTTAAAGAAAAAATAGAACTTTGTGTTGCTCATTTAGGCATAACGGTGCAGAATAAAGGAATCAAAGACAGTCTTATTTCTTTTAGGAAATATTATGTTGGATATCTTAAAGGTATAAACAATGTTTCAAAATTGCGCTCAGATCTTATGAAGCTCATTGAATATAATGAGATTGTAGATCGTCTATATTTGTTCCTTAAGGAAAATGGATAAATGAAATTTCTAAAACTTATTATCGTGTTTTTATTGATCTGTGGTTATTCGTATGCGGATGTGATACAGCTTAAATCCGGCGAGCTTATTAAGGGCGTTATTTCAGAAGAATCTGTTGATTATATTGTAGTTGATTCTGGAATTGATGTAAAAATCACATATTACTTAGATGAGATAGATAACATTATTTATGATGACGGTAGGGTCTTTGGTAAAGAAGATGATCTTGAAGTTGAAGATTTAAATGTGAGTTCTTCCGAATCAGCTTTGATCAAGGATATAAAAAAAGAAGAGAATAAAAGTATTGAAAAATTTAACACTGATAAAACCGATGAGTATATGGACCGACAAGTTAATATACAGAAGAAAAAGATCAGGAGAAAAATTGATAAAAAGATCGCTGAGCTTAAGAAAGTACATCCGGAATCGAGTAAGTTCTTAATTCATTTTGATAGATTAGCTAAAAAGATCAATAGTGACAAGGTCGATAAAATTGTTAGAATGTTTACAAATACCGCACCAATTGTTTATTTTATGATTTATGCAATGTTCTGCTTTCCTCTAATGCTTTTGGCAAAAAAAATGAGATGTAGCATGCTTCTTGCATGGGTACCGTTTATTAATATTTTAGTAATGTTGCGTATGGCAGAAAAATCTTTTCTTTGGTTCTTCCTTTTTTTTATCCCAATAGTTAATCTTTTTGCATTGTTCAGTGTTTGGCGAAGTATTTGTGATATCCTTCAAAAACCTTCCTGGTTTGGGATTTTTGCTATAATTCCTGGTCTAAATCTCTTTATGATATGGTATTTAGCGATATGTCCAACTAAATAACCAAATTTAAACTTATATACTATTAACAAAGTAATCTAGCAAAATATGCTGTTGCAAAAATTTGGTTAAAACGTATAATATCGGCATGAGAAATTCACAAGTTGCTATTAAAATAAATGAGCTTAACAAGTATTACGGCAAATTATGCGCATTAAACAACATTTCGTTTGAAGTTCAGCGCGGAGAATTCTTCGCATTTTTGGGGCCAAATGGAGCCGGCAAGACGACAACTATTAATATAATTACCGGTTTATCGAATTATTTGTCTGGCAAAGTCGAGATATTTGGTTACGATGTTACAAAAGACTATCTTAAGACTCGTCGTTTAGTCGGTCTTTGTGCTCAAGAATACAATTTTGATCCTTTCCTTACTACACATCAATTGCTTGTTTATCAAGCCGGTTATTTCAGTGTTTTGCCTAAAGAAGCTTCAAAGCGGGCTGATGAACTATTAGAAAGATTTGGTTTGTCAGACAAACGAAATGTCAGGCATAGAGCTTTATCTGGAGGTATGAAAAAACGACTGCTTTTATGTCGAGCACTTATTCATGATCCGGAGATAATTATCCTTGATGAGCCGACTGCTGGATGTGATCTTGAGTTGAAATTTAGGATTTGGGATTATCTGACGCAATTAAATAAGGAAGGAAAAACAATTTTTCTTACAACTCACTATATGGAAGAAGCTGAAAGACTTTGTAAAACCATAGGCATTATTAACCGCGGAAGAATTGTTCGCATTGGGAATAAAATTGATGTGCTTAGGGACCAATCTCTCGAATCAGTCTTTTTAGAAGTAACAGGACCCGAAAAGGTATATTAAAATGATGATGATTACAAATACAGTTGGGGTAATAGCTTTATCAAAAAGAGAGATCAGAAGGTTTTTGGTTGTTGCAAGTCAAACAATATTCCCTCCCCTTGTAACATCTTTGCTTTTCATGTTCATTTTTGGTGTAGCTATCGGAAAACGAATAGATTTTAGCGGTATGGGCCTATCCTATTTAGGGTTCATTGTTCCAGGACTTATGACGATCCATCTTATTTCAAGTTCATATGAAAATACAAGCTCCTCTCTTTTTATTGCACGTTGGCATAATCATATTCAGGAAGTTCTTTTGGCTCCTCTCTCTTATTTTGAAATAGTATTAGGTTTGCTTGCCGGAGGCTTAGCAAGAGGTCTTATGGTCTGTAGCGGGGTATATTTAATTTCATTATTGTTCGATGTTATTCCAATAATGCATCCTTTTATTCTTGTTTATTTCGCAATTACTATTTCAGTGATATTCTCATGCGCAGGTATGTTGGGAGCTTTATGGGCGGAAGATTTTGGGATGCTCAATCTTTGGAATGTCTATTTTATTGTTCCTCTAGTAATGATGGGTGGGGTTTTTCATCCAATGTCTATGCTTCCAGATATTGTTCAAAAGATATCTGTTTTTAATCCTTTGTTTTATTTGGTAAATGGTATTCGCTACAGTGTCACAGGGATATCAGATGCGCCCGTGCTAATATGCGCTGCTATTTCAGCGTTCTTATCAATAGCATTCTTTTTCTTTACAGTTTATTTATTTAAAATAGGTTATAAGTTAAGAACCTAAAATAATTATGAATTTAATATCCGCTGGAAAATCAAAACAGATTATTTCTTATTTAATTGAACAAATAAGGAATAATCAAGATAAAATTCATTATTGGCTCAAGAATCATGAAGGGTCAAATGTGTTGCCGCTATATTCATCTGTTGATATCAGGGATGCCGGTTTCAAGTTAGCGGTAGTTGATACAAACATATTTCCTGGAGGATTTAATAATCTGTGTGAGCATGGGCTTAAAGATTCAATTAAATTTATGAGGAATGCGATCATTAAAAGAGCACCGGATTGCAAAGAGATCCTTATTGTTGCCGAGGAACATACCAGAAATACTTGGTATCTGGAGAATGTCCGTATATTACAGCAGTTAATAGAAGCTGCAGGCTTTAGAGTTAAAATCGCCACTTTTTTAACAGTTCAGCCTTCATTTTGCGATAAGACAAGATATGTGGAACTAGAGACTGCTACAGGTCATCCTGTAAAGATCTATTGTTTTAAGAGGATCTTAGCTGAATTTAATGCAGGCTGCAGCACTATTGATATGATAATCATGAATAATGATCTTTCACAAGGCATACCGGATACATTAAGAGTAGCCAATGTGCCTATATATCCGTCAATTAAAGCTGGATGGCATTCAAGAAGGAAATCTAGTCATTTTGATCATGCAAATAGCTTGCTTAGAGAATTTTCTGAGATCATAAATATTGATCCATGGTTCTTATCCTGTATTCATTCTTCTGCTGTAGATGTAAATATTCACGAAGAGAACGATCGCCATTTATTAATGGATAAAGCCGCAGAACTTCTTAGATTAATATCTGTAAAATATAAAGAGCATTCAATAGATGAAAAACCGTATTTGTTGCTTAAAGCGGATTCTGGCACTTACGGTATGGGAGTTATGCCAGTTGAGGATCCTTCAGATATTTTAAATTTTAACCGTAAGAGAAGAAATAAACTGCATGTTGGGAAAGGCTCTACAGTTATTGAGAGATTTCTGCTTCAAGAAGGCGTCCCGACAATTTACAATATAGATCATGAGGTCAGCGAAGCATGTATTTATCAAATAGATAATAATCTGATCGGCGGCTTTTATCGTTCTCATAAAGAAAAAGGTCAGCGTGATAATTTGAATTCAAAAGGGATGATATTCAAAAAGATGTGTCCGCATTCAAAGAAATATGGTGATTGTGGAGTTCATCACGATGTTAATATTTTTGATATATATAGAATCTTAGCCCGTATTTCCGGAATTGCTGCAAAAAATGAAATTGTTCAGTTGGAGGATCAAAAATGAATTATGTTTTTTTAATGGACCCTCTTTCTTCAGTAATTGTTGAAAAAGATACAACATTCATATTGATGTTATCTGCGTATCGAAAAGGTCATAAAGTCTTTTTTCTTCCCAGTGGCGGCATGGTTCTAAAGTATGGAAAAGTGAATTTTCATGTAACGGAAGTTGTTCCCCAGCAAGTAAAAGGTGCTCCATTTTTAGAAAAAGATAATTATTGTTTATCAGATGATGAAGTTGATGTTGTCTTTATTAGAACAGATCCTCCCTTTAATTATGAATATTTGGTCAATACTTGGTTGCTGGAACGGTTGCCTTCTAAGGTTAAGGTCATTAATGACCCTTCAGGTGTACGTGCAGCAAATGAAAAAATTTGGGCTACACAGTTCGTTTCAGTTATTCCTCCCACATTAGTCGGAAGACAAAAATCAGAGCTACTTGATTTTCTATCAACAGAAAATGAGATCGTTGCAAAGCCGACTGATGGTTTTGGAGGACAACAAATTTTTAAGATAAAGAATGGTGACTCTAATGCCAGTGTGATCTTTGAAACCTTAACACAAAACTATTTGAGAGATATTGTTTTACAGAAATACATCGAGGAATCTAATACGGGCGATAAACGTATTTTGTTATTAGATAGTGAGCCATTAGGGGCTGTATTACGAGTTCATTGTGAGAGTGATCATCGCAATAACATATTTTCTGGCGGTAAAGTGGAAAGATCATGCGTAACTGATAATGATCTTAAAATAATCAATGAAATAAGCCATGAATTAAAAAGATTAGGGCTGTATTTTGTGGGTATTGATATAATTGGAGAATATCTTATTGAGATCAATGTTACTTCTCCTACATGTATTCAGGAGATAAACAGATTTAACAATGATAAACTCGAAGATAAAGTTATTGAATTCAGTGAAAAGTTAACAGAGGAGAATTAAATGCCTGAACTAAGAATGTTTTTTAAGCCGACATGTCCATTTTGTCTTAAGGTTATTGATTATATTGGGGTAAATGGTATATCAGTTGATTTGAGCGATATAAATGACAATGATAATGCGAGTGAGTTAGTTAAGATCGGCGGAAAAAGACAGGTGCCGTGCTTATTGATCGATGGTAAGCCCTTGTACGAATCAGACAATATAATTGATTGGTTTAAGAATAATAAGGCTTAACTTGAACAGACATTCATGCTGTCAATGTAGTCTTCTCCTAGGGAGATTGCATTAAAATAAAATAATTCTTTTGGAAAAGATGCTTTAAAGTACTGGACTCTTACTGAATCCAGTGTTTTACTTTTTGAGAAATGTTTTATTAATCCGCCACAAATTTTAAAGATCTCTTCATTCGGAGTTTCGCCTTTTAAAATTAATGTAGGCCCTCTATCATTCTCAATGCAAATGATATAGTCGTTCGGATCAGCATTTTCCACAAGCAGATTATTTTCAGATTCTTTCCGTCCAAGTATTGCTTTAAAATTTTCATTAATGCGAAAATGTCTTCCCCATTGAAGTGATATCATATCTTTAAAGCCGTTGTATTTATTGCTTAAAAGATCCTTAGTTCTTTCACCAAAAACCTTATCAGTTAAAAGACATCCGCCTGCGGGTTGGGGGTAATCAGTTATCCCAAGTTTTTGGGCTAGCTTGATCTGTTCTTTACGAGACCTTCCTGAAATATTCATTAGCTGGCTTCTGTCAATTAATCCTTCGTTTTCTGGAATGGTTGGTTCAAGAAGCAATGCAGATAATGGCCTTAAAAGTCGCCCTTCAAGGTCACATTCTTTTGAGATCAAAGCAAGTTTGTCTCTCATTTGAGACATGGGTCTTTGGGCCAGAACTTCTCCAGTAAAAACAAAGTCTGCTTCTATTTCTTTCAAGTACTTGCGGGCAGCCTTGAACATGAACATATTACAATCAATGCAAGGATTAAAAGCAGAACCATATCCATATTTAGGATTTTTTATCAATTCGATATATATGTCATCTAGCTGATATAAAATTAGTTTAGCTTCCAAATTAGCAGCAAGATTTATAACGCTTTTTGATACTTGTTTTTGCCAAGGCATAATAAAATTTAGCAGGTACACTTCTACCCCTTGGCCTTTGATTAAAGTAGCAGCAAGCATACTATCTAAGCCGCCTGAGACAACCCCGATAGCTTTAACTTTGTTTTTATCTTTTAGACTCATAGTTTGGTCTCGGATTATTTGTAGAGATAATAGAATAAATAGCAAATAATATCAAGTTTATAATAAAACTTGTACAGAAATATATTTTTATGTTACTATATTTCCTCTATAAAGAATGAAAGTTAATATTATTAATCAAAGCAAAGGGAATAAAATGAGCGCAAAGAAGAAATCCCCACAGAATCTTCAGAAAAAACTTACCGGCGGAGAAGCCTTGATCAAATGTCTTGAAAACCATGGTGTTGAGTATATTTTTGGGTTTCCTGGCGGAGTCGTTATTCCAATATATGATGCTATTGTCAATACAAAAAAAATAAAGTCAATTTTGGTCCGTCATGAACAAGGCGCAACCCATATGGCTGATGGTTATGCTAGAGCAACAGGAAAACCAGGTGTTGTTTTAGTTACAAGTGGCCCAGGAGCCACAAATACTGTTACTGGTATTATGAATGCAATGATGGATTCAATACCTATGGTTGTTTTTACAGGACAAGTAGTTACATCATCTTTGGGGAAGGATGCATTTCAAGAAGCTGACATGTTTGGGTGTACTCTTCCTTTTGTTAAGCATAGTTATTTAGTTAAGGATCCTAATGATATTCCTAGAGTTGTAAAGGAAGCTTTTTATATCTGTAATACTGGCCGACCTGGCCCCGTGTTAGTTGATCTGCCAAAAGATACTACAGCGGGATTGTGTACGGCTAATCTTGATCCAAATATGGACTTACCTGGCTATATAGTACAAACATCAATCAATAAAACTGATGTAAAGAATATGGCCAAAATGTTTAAAGGCAGTAAAAAACCTTTATTGCTTGTTGGTCATGGAGTTGTTATAGCTAAAGCAGACAAGGAAGTTAAGGAATTAGCTGAAAAACTTCAATCACCAGTTGTTAATACACTTTTAGGAAAGGGTGGCTTTCCAGAAACCCATCCTCTTTCTTTAGGTATGTTGGGTATGCATGGAACTGCTTATGCGAACAAAGCCCTTGTTAATTGCGATCTAGTCCTTTCTATTGGCTGCAGATGGGATGATAGAATAAATGGTAATAATGATGAGTTCTGTATAGGAGCTAAAAAGCTACATATAGATATTGATCCTGCAGAAATTGGCAAAGTTGTTAATGTTGATGCAGCTGTTGTTGGTGATGCAAGGCTAGTTGTTAAGGAACTTATTAAGCATATTAAACCTTTGGATACTAAGGCCTGGATACAAGAATGTGATTTTTATAAAAAAGAGTTTCCTCTTCACTATTCAACAGAAAAAGGTTTACCTGCACAATATATTATAGATCAGATCTATAAGATCTCTAAAGGCAAGGCCCTCGTTTCAACTGATGTTGGACAGAATCAAATGTGGTCTTCTCAGTTTTATAAGATCGATAAAAGAGATACTTGGTATTCATCAGGTGGTCTAGGAACAATGGGCGTTGGCCTCCCTGCTGCAATAGGCATGCAATTTGGCAGGCCAAAAGACTTAGTTGTTGCTATTGTAGGTGATGGTGGTTTTCAAATGACGGCTCAAGAACTTACAACAGCGTTTATCCATAAGTTACCAGTTAAAGTTTTTATTTTAGATAATAAATATTTAGGAATGGTACGTCAGTGGCAAGAGTTATTCTTTGATAACAGGCTTTCAGGTGTTGACCTTACTGGAAATCCGGATTTTGTTAAACTTGCTGAAGCTTACGGAGTTAAAGGAATTCGTATAAGTTCAGTAAAAGGTGCTCCAGAAAAGATAAAAGCTGCTTTTGCTCATAAAGGCCCTGTTGTTGTTCACTGTGAAGTTGTAAAGTGTGGGAATGTTTTTCCAATGATCCCTGCTGGCAAATCGGCTTATCATATGATAGTTGAGCCACCTAAAACAAAAATCAAATAATTGATAGGATATATATCATGAAAACTAAAAACAAATCAAACATTCATACAATCAGTTTTTTGGTTGCAAATAAACCCGGAGTTTTAGTTAGAGTTGCCTTGGTATTTGCGCGAAGAGGTTATAATATTGATTCTTTGGTTGTTTCACCTTCTTTGGATGAAAAGTTCTCAAGGATGACTATTACGGCTCAAGGAGAGCCAGAAACGCTGGAGCAAATAATCAAACAAACCGCAAAACTTGTTGATGTTATTTGTGCTGGTGAGCATTCAGAAGAAGATTCTGTTGACAGAGAGATGATGCTTGTTAAAGTTAAACATGCTTCAACGAGTAAATCAATTATTATGAAGCAAGCAAAGAAATATTCAGCTTCTATAATCGACGAAGACGAAAAAACTATTATCATTGCTCAAATAGGCACAAGTGATGAGCTAGATGAATTTGAAGCAATTTTAAAGAAATATGTTGTTATTGAAATGGTTCGTTCAGGCAAGCTTGTTATGGTTAAAGGACAACAATCAACATAATTAATAAGTATAGATTTTTTAAAAAACCGCGACCTCTAAAGGTGGCGGTTTTTTTATAGTATTGAAAAACATATATATTGTTTTATGAAGAGCTTAAGGCAAGTGCTTTTATGCTTTTGGGGGAAGAATTACCATATTTATGCTGGTTCCTTCATCATCATGATAAATTGAAAGTATCTGGCATCTTTCCTTGTCAACAGTCTCGTTATCAATCCCCAAATAATTAGCGATAGCTGCTTTTAATGCATCAAGTTCGAGTTTAAACATGAATTCATCTTCTTCGAGCGTTATGTTCAAGTCATCAAATGCTTTTGATAATGAAATTTCAAATATCTCATTAAGCGTTTGTCCTTTAAGATAATTGCAAATTTTATCATTTGGAGATTCAGAGCATTTACATGCAAGCTTTACAAAGTTAAATGAGACAAACCGGTCCTCTTTGTCCAATTTTAGTAAAACTTTAGTTGGAATGTTTGAACATGACATAACTAACACCTTTCCGAATGTAATTTACAATTAATGTTTATATTATCCAGCCCATAGAAAATAATATTATATATAATCCAAGCAATAAATAAGTAGCTAAAAAAGAATTGTTGTAAGAATCAGCAGATGGTTTTATCAGTAATTGATGCATTAAACTCACCGACAATAAAGTTATCGAAGAACAGATCAAAATTGCAATATGGTCATTTATTATATAGTAGATCAAAACAGGTATTAGACAAGCCGCAACAATACAGAACATATATTGAAGTTGATAATATGTTTTTAAAGCACGATTATTTGAAGTTAGATTTTCGAAATGGCTTCGCTCTTCTAAGAATTTCAACTTGTACAATGTATTAAGACAAATGAAAAATAAGCCTGGTGAAATGCCTGATAGAACTGCTGCTGAATGAAGTTCATTGGTTTGAACAAAGTATAATAACGTTATAATTATACAAGTGATAATAAGGATGCAAAAGGATTTTAACAGTTCTCTTTCAATAGTGATTGCTTTGGTCCTTATAGTGCTATTTCCTGACTGGCAAAGTTCAACAATTATTGAAACAAATGAAAAAGAAAGTAAAGTTCCTCCTAAACACAAAAAGGCGGTATAGAAATTATGGACGCCATCACCATAAGCGATAGATGTTGAAAGAACTACTAGAGAGAATGGGATGAAAAGTGTTCTGAAATCGAGATCTTTTAAATTAAATTTAATATTGAAAGAATTCATAATTATTGTTGTTTTAACTCATTTTTGTTGAAAATAAAGATTTCGCTGCCATTTTTAATGAAAGAATCAATTGATTTGCTTGGAAATGATCTTACTAAAGGCGGTTTTAACGTGGAATTTGAATATGGATATGTATTAAAATCATCTTTAAATGCGAAATACGATAATGTAATAATGGCTATTAATGCTATTGGTATAAATATCGATACAAATAATCGGGATTTTCTTGATATGTTTGTCGCGATCAAAAGGTTTGATGATAATAGCCAGAAAATAGAACCTCCTAGCAAAATAATATATGAAATGCCTTCAATCGTTTGACTGTTAGCATAGTATCCTAAGTATGATGAGAAATTGGTGAACGGTATTATGCAAAACATGAAAAAGCAGCTTATGGCAAGCTGAAAGAAAAATCTTGCCTTATGTTTTGCGACGCTACCAACAAATGCCCAAATTCCAGCCCAAATAACGGCAATAAATAAGAATCCTACTGATGATAACAATAATTTTTGGATAAGTATATCTTTGGGGCTGTGGTATAGAGTTTCAAAGGCATATAATAAAAGCATTCCAATGGCAGTAGAACAAACATTCACAGGCGTGCTTAGCCTTTTTAGGAATTTATTTGTTTGTACGATCAATTTTGTTTTTGGTATAGGGTGCTCAGGGGAGAAAATCCTAAGATGAGTTCTTCCTATTGTCAGTTTATCTCCGGATTTAATTTTAGCTTTTTTGACTTTGGCAGCGCTATTGTTTATATGAAGACCGTTATCGCTTTGTAAATCTTCAACTATCCATCCGTCTTGATCTTGCGTTATAAGAAGATGTTTGTTTGAAACATGGGTATCAAATAAAATAAGGTCATTTTGATAGCCTCTTCCAATGCTTATAAAAGAGGTATCGAAAGCTTTATAATCCTTTCCGAACCAATTACTATGAGATATTTCAAATACTACTTTTGCCACTTTATGTTTCCAATAAATTTGTAAATAAAATCAAGTGCTTTTGTTTTGTTTACTCCAAGAGCTACAAGTTCAACCATTAGCCCTTCCATTTTTTCACCGACTGAAGACATGCTTAAGTTTATATCGTATAAGGATCTATATTTTTTATAATTTCTTGAGCAAAGCCCAATTTTCCAATCCATTCCGTTTATATTGACGAATTCTGTTTGGCATTTAAAGTTGGTCACGTCTGATTTCTTTTTTGCATTTGGATAGTCATATTTTTCTTTGAATTGATTTTCGTAAAGATTGTAAAATCTGAAGGTGCTCAAACCGGTTGAATACATCCATTTATATCTGAATAGCATTTCGCCTGTCCAAAGATTTGAAGAAAGATATAGAACATCCTCATTGGAACAAAATATATCAGCTGATTTAAAGAGCGTATATTGTACTTCTGGGGTGTTTCCCCAGCACTTAAAGGCGCTAGTCAACTCGCCGGGAACTTCAACATTTCCTATAGATAAATTATTCCAGTTCGAAGATAGTATCTTATTGAAATAATCGTTTTGATTTTTGCTCAATTGCCTCTCAATAACTGCATCCCATGATAAGCTCTTTGTTACGCTTTTTGTTTTAGCTACTTTAAATAATTCAGACAAGAATTCAACAGGCACAAGGAAACTAATTTGATTGCCGGCTGTTGAAACATTTATTCCAATTATCTCACCTTTCCTGTTAAAAGCTGGGCCTCCACTCATTCCTGGATTAAGAGATCCTGAAAAAAGTATCTTTTTATATAAAGATTCCTTCATTAATCCGTTATATGTGCCTTCAACAATTGTCATTCCAAGATCATGGGGGTTGCCCATTGAAAAGATCTTTGTTCCCTTTTCTATGTCCGAATTCCCTAAATGGAAAAAAGAGGATTCGTTAGGGTCGCTTTTGATTATAGCAATATCATGGACCACATCTATGTCGAGTATTTGCGCGGAGCCAATTGTATCGTCACTTCTTATGAATTCGACACGATAGTCCTCTGGGGAATGTATGGCTGACGATACGACGTGGAAATTAGTTACGATATGACCATCTTTACTTATTTGGAAGCCAGAACCAATTGTAGATTTTTTGCCAGTAGCATTATTGACGATCTGGATCTGATAGACGCTATTCCTATGCTCAATATAAAGATCTTTTGCTTCGTCAGTTATGTCATTAGAAAACGAATTATTTGCAAAAATCACCAAGATTATAAAATTGGCCAATGATATTTTAAAGGCAAATTTGAAGTTTGTCCTAATTTGTTTCATTTAAAAATTTCTCAACTTCCAGCGCTGCCATGCAGCCTGAGCCAGCAGCAGTGATGGCTTGTCTATACTTACTATCTTGAACATCCCCGCAAGCGAAAACACCTGGAATGTTAGTTACAGTTGATCCTGGTTTAGTAATTATATAACCTGATTTATCTGTTTTAATTTGTTTTTCCAAAAAATCTGTATTTGGTGTGTGCCCCACAGCATAAAATAAGCCACTTGCTTCTATAATAGATTCTTTTCCTGTTTGGTTGTTTTTTATTTCCAAATTTTCTAAAGAGTTATCTCCTATTGTTTTAATCACGTTTGTATTCCACAGCACTTCTATCTTTTTATTTCTAAAAAATTTGTCTTGCATTGCTTTAGATGCTCTTAGAACATCTCTTCTTACAACCACCTTAACTACAGAGGCGAATTTGGTTAGATGAAGGGCCTCTTCTACCGCAGTATCACCGCCGCCAATTACAACAAGGGTTTTGTTCCTGAAAAAGGGTAAAGCACCATCACAAACTGCACAGGCAGAGATGCCTTTTTGCCATAGTTTGTCTTCTCCAGGAATGTTCAGCCTTCTTGCCGTAGCCCCAGTTGCGATAATGATGGAATGTGTTGTAAAACTTTGTTTACCCGAAAATACTTTGAATGGGTTCACAGACAAATCTACTTTATTAATAGTTGATGTTTGAATTGTCGTGCCGCAATTAAGAGATTGTTTTTTCATTCTTAACATTAATGCGGAACCGTCAATGCCCTCGGGAAAACCTGGATAATTCTCGATTTCAGTTGTTGTTGTAAGTTGACCCCCGGAGGCAACACCTCCTGCCATCATTCCCTCGAACATTAAAGGTTTTAGGTCTGCCCGTCCACAATAAATAGCTGCTGTGTGTGCTGCTGGACCCGATCCAATTATAATTACATTCTCCATAATTTATTCGTTCTCCTTGATTTGCTACTTTTTAATAGTGTTAGAAAACTCTTCTGAATGATCCTTTAGAAATTGAGGTTCGTCCTTTATTAATTCATCCAAAGAAAAGTCAGAGTTCAAAGTAAATCCGGCATCAATGATCATTTGATATGTTTTATTATTTTTCGATCCCTTGGTGTTTAAATAACCATCTAAGAATAGAGAATTAGCAATATAAAAAGACAGCACTTCCATTTCTCTTAAATGTAATTCTCGGCCTGCAGCAATTCGGATGTCAGCTTTAGGGTTCAATAATCTAAAAAGACATAAGACTCGTAAACAATATTCTGGGTCAAGTAGCGAGATGTATTTTATCCTAGTACCTTCTATCGGAATAAAGAAATTTACTGGAATAGATTCTACTCGCATTTTGTTAAGAGTTAAAGCCATTTCAATAATATCTTCAGCTGTTTCGCCCATTCCTATGATGATGCCGCTGCAAACTTGAAGCCCTATTTCTTTAGCAAGACTTATTGTTCTTAATCTGTCTGAATATTTATGTGTAGTGCAGATATTTGGGTAAAGTGATTCTGAAGTGTTGATATTATGATTGATCCTGTCTGCCCCTGCATCCTTAAGAATGCTTAATTTTTCTTTATCAAGAATTCCTGCCGAAATGCAAACTTCAATATTATACAATGACTTGATTTTTCTTATAACGTTGGCAATATGTTCGATCCGATCAGGATTGGGTGTTATGCCAGAAGAGACCATGCAATATCTAAAAGCACCTTTCTCGTAAGCCGCTTTAGCTTCTTTTACAATATCCTCATCTGATTTCATTGTATATTGATCTATATCCGCACTGGAATCTTTTGACTGGGCACAATATTTGCAGTCCTCAGGACAATATCCATTTTGTATGTTGTTGATGATATGGATCGATATTGTTTTGCCAAAGTATTCTTTTCTGACCTTAAATGTGGCGTTTATTAAAGAGATCAGCTCAATATCTTTCGAAGTTAATATTGAAAGAGCTGTTTCCTTATCCAAGGGTAGTTCTTTAATGCTGTTTTCAGCTAAATTGTCATAATTAACAGTTTTCATATATAAATAAGTATTTTAATGCATATCGTAGGAAGCTATTCTAATACAATTTTTAAAATAAAGCAATTTT
>JAHJCZ010000122.1 GCA_018812705.1 Candidatus Omnitrophota bacterium | reverse complement strand
TTGCAATAAAAGAACTTTTTGCTTGATTGGCTACTTCTGCTTTTACTTTTGCTAAAAGGAGTGATTCTTCTGCTTTCTTTTTCTCAGAGATGTCAGTGCTGATAACAACAATACCCTTTATTTTTTCGTCTTGCCCTTTAAATAGTGAGTATTTAGTTAACATATATCTAGAACCAAGGCTTGGAAAATTAAACCAGTTTTCATGAGATACTTCTTGGCCTGTCAAGCAAAGGTCGATATTAGGTTTTAGCACTGTTTCAAATAAGTTTTTGTCAAGCATTTCATTAACAGCTTTTCCGAGTATATCGTCATTAGTTTTTCCAACCGCATCTATATAAGCATTGTTTACAGCAAGGTAGGTATAATTTGTATCTAAAAGGGCCATCATATCATTTGAGCTTGACACGATAGATGCGTATCTTGATACTAATTCTTGAGCAGTTCTATTGTCTTTTCTTATACAAGCTTCTCGCATTTCACGCTCAATAGCTGAACATAATCTAGTCAGATTATCTTTCATAAGATAATCATGCGCACCTTTTTTCATAGCAGATACTGCTGTTTCTTCTCCGATCGTGCCAGAGACAACTATCATAGGAATATCTAGATCCATTTTTTTAACTAGATCTAAAGCTTCAATAGCACTGAATTGGGGCATCATGTAATCTATCAAGAGAATATCCCATGCACGCTCAGAAAGCATCCTTTCCATTGCCTGGCGATCACACACTCGCTCGTAAACAGGTTCATATCCACCAGCTTTAAGCTCGGTTAACAACAAAAGGCAATCATCCTCAGAGTCTTCTGCGATAAGAGCTCTAATTGTTTTGGTCATTCTTTAAAGCCTCTTTTTTAAAATTATTAATAGGAATATTGTTAAGAACAAGCCAATATAAGCCCAATTGTTTTATTGCTTCAGAAAATTGTTGAAAATCAACGGGTTTACAAATATAACTGTTGCACCCTTTTTCATATGCTTTAATCATGTCATTTTCTTCTGTTGAAGATGTTAGAAGGACTACAGGAAGTTTATTCGTTCTCTTATCAGCTCTTATTTTTTCAAGTATTTGCAAGCCACTTACTTTAGGCAGTTTAATATCAAGCAATATAACGGTGGGTATATCTTTAATATCACGTTGAGCGTATTTACCTTGACAAAAAATATACTCTAATGCCTCTGCCCCATCATCGATTACTACAAGTTTGTTTGCAATATGGTTGGACTCTAGAGCTATTTGTGTTAATTTTGCATCATCTTCATTGTCTTCAATGAGAAGTATCATCTTTTCCATAATATTTCCTTTCTTATTATAAATTTAAAAAATTGTTAAAGTTTTATATTTTTAAAAAACCTTTTAATCTGCATTATTTTTAAATGAAAAATAGAATGTAGCACCTTTATCCGGTTCAGATTCAGCCCATATCTTTCCGTTGTGAATGACAATAATTCTTTTTACTATAGCTAGGCCTATGCCTAATCCGGGAAACTCTTTTGATCCATGCAAGCGCTCAAAGGCTTCAAACAACTTATCCTTATATTCCATATTAAATCCGATGCCGTTGTCTCGCACAAAAAAAGTGTTCTCATTATCTAAGATGTCAGAGCCTACTTCTATCATTGGATCTTTAACTTTTCCTGTAAATTTCCATGCGTTACCCATAAGGTTTTTAAGAACCAGAATTAACAGGTTTTTATCCGCCCGGGTAATTAATCCTTCTTTAATTTTAAATTCAACATCTCGAGCAGGCTCACCATACTTAAGATCTTGGGCTACAGTTTTTGCGATAGAGCTTATATCAATGTTAGCTGTATACAACTTGGTTCGGCTTATTTGCGACAGTTTTAACAGAGAATCGATGATATTTCCCATGCGGATCGAATTTTTCATTATTCTATCCAGAAAATCTTTATCTTCCGCAGGCATAGAACTGCTATATTTGTCTAAAAGTATTTTACTGAAACTGTTCATGCTTCTAAGCGGGGATCTAAGGTCGTGCGATACAGAATAATTAAAAGCTTCCAGATCACTGTTAAGCAACTCAAGGCTTGCCGTTCTCTCTTTAACTTTATTCTCGAGGGTACTGTTTGCTTCCTCACGCTCTTGTTGCGCCTTCTTGCGCTCTGTAATGTCGCTTCCATAAACATTTGCATATTCTCCTTCTTTTATCGGAGTAATTACAAATTCAAATATTCTACCGCATATTTCTGCTTCCAAAAATCTAACAGAGTTTGTGTCGAGCGCTTTGTTAATTTCATATTTCCATAAATCAGACAGTATTGATCCAACAGCATTTCCCTCAAAATTGAAAGTATTAACTGCTGCATTATTTGCATAAATGATCTTAGCGCTTCTTTGTAAACGAAGAACTGGATTAGGGTTTTCTTTTGGGAATTTTGCAAGATCTCTTGATTCAATTTCGGCTTTCTTGCGTGATTCGATCTCAACTAACAGCTTTTTTGTTTTTATTTTTATTTCAGCGCGTGAAATGAAAAATAGAATTAACAAGATGATTATTATGGATGGTATAACAACTGGAAGCGTATAAATCATTGCTTCTTTAATAGTATATTTATGATCTACTAAAGGGATAAACCATTTATGATGTAGTCTTTCAAAAGTTCCATCGTTCATGACTTTTGACAGTCCCTCGTTGAGAGTTTTCAGTAATTCTATGTTTCCTTCTTGAACAGCAAAAGAAAAATCTTGTCTAAATCCTGATATTTCGTGTTCCAGTTGAACTATGTTGGTAATGCCAAGGTTTTTAATTAAATACAAACCCATAATACCTTGAGCGATTATTGCATCATGTTTGCCTGAAGCAAGTAATTTCATTGCTTCAGTGTATGTTTCTACCGAGATAATATGTGGAGAGACATGTTGGCGCATGACATATTCTTCAGCATTGTCACCCTTCATCACAATGATCTCTTTGTCCGCAAGGTCAGCAATAGTTCTAATTCGAGTATCACCTTTTCTTATAAAAATAGCCCCATTCAGAGGCAGATATGTAAAAGTGAAATCAAATATTGGTTCTCTCTCAGGGGTTCTTCCTACCAAAGGTAAAACATCGATCTTGCCTTCTTTTAAGGCATCTTTTAAGTCAGCCCATGCCCCGATCTGAAACTCTACGTCAAGAATCACTGCATTCAGAGCTGCTCTTAAGAGTTCTACGGAAAAACCGTCAGCCTTGCCATTAGTTACAAGACAAAAAGGCGGGTAATCAAATTCCGAGCCGGATTTAATAATTAATTTTTCATCAGCGCAAAGCTTGAAGGTTCCAATAAATAGGAATATCGTAAAGGATATTATGAACAGACAAAATTTATTTATGTGCTTCATTTCTTATCTCCGCGAAAAATATAAAAAGGATCTTTTAGTTTCAAAAAAATGTTATGTTTCAGGCAGTTCAAAATAAAGTGTTGTTCCCTTATCTACTTCAGATTCAGCCCATATCCTTCCATTATGAATATTTATGATCCTTCTAACTGTAGCTAACCCTATACCTAGACCTGAGTACTCATTTTCATAATGTAAGCGTTGAAACGGTGTGAATAATTTGTCTGCATATTCCATGTTAAACCCACAGCCATTATCTTTTATGAAAAAGACGAGTTCATCTTTAGATTTATTAGATCCGAATTCTATTTTTGGATTATCTGTAAGAGCTGTAAATTTCCAGGCATTGTCTATCAAATTCTCAATAGCTATTTGCAAAAGACCCATATCTGCGTTAATCACTAGCCCTTCTTCAATAATAATTTCAACATCTCGATCTGAATTGGTTGACTTCAATTCATCAAATATTGTTTTTGCCAGTTTGCTCAGATCAAAAGTTCTTTTTACAAGATTTTTGCGTGATATTCGTGAGAGCTTTAATAAAGAATCGACAAGGTCTCTCATGCGAAGACAGCCCTTTCTTGCCCTATTGAGGTAATCCAAGGATTGCTCATCCAGAATGTCTTTGTTTCTTTCCAGTAGAATTTTAGTAAAGCCGTCCATACTTCTGATAGGTGCTCTTAGGTCATGCGAAACTGAATAATTAAAAGCCTCAAGCTCAGCGTTTACTGCTTTGAGCTTCAGAGTTCTTTCTTTAACAAGTGTTTCAAGATTTTTATTAAGTTCAGATAGTTCTCTTCTAGCTTTTTCACGTTCGGTAACATCAATAAATATACAATGTGTTTGTTTGAAATTATTATGTTCGTCATAGCCAATCCTGCCTTCAAAAGAAGCGATAAACGTTGTGCCGTCCTTTCTAAGCATATCAAACTCTAAACCGCAAACCTTGCCAAGCGCCTTAAAACAAGGGAAACGTTCTCCAAAAATATTACGGTATTCAGAAGTAACAAACTCGCCGAACCAATGCCCGATAACTTCATCCCGCTTGTAACCCATAGTTTCAAGCCACATCTTGTTCACATCAATAATTTTCCCATCAGTATCAAGAGATTGATAACAAACCGGCGCATTTTCAAAAAGCTTGCGGAACCGCTCTTCGCTTTCAGCAAGTTTATTTTCGGATTCCTAGAGTTTGGTAATGTCGTGGGCAATATTCAAAACACTTACAACTTCTCCAGCAGCATTAAATTCTAAATTGATCGTCCAAAGCATGTCAAATATTTGACCATTCTTATTGACCTGGCGGTTCTGGTAAGTCACGTGTTTTTTCTTTTGGGATACCCATCCTTCAAATGCTTTTTTGGTTTTTTCTTGGTCTTCAGGATGAATAAAATTAAAAGCAGACAATCCAATACACTCCTTGGGGCTTATCCCCCATATTTTATTTGATGCATGATTAACAAACGTAAAAAGACCATTTGCACCTGCTTGGGTTATCAGGTCGTCTGTCCCATTAACTATTGTGCGGTAACTATGTTCAGCTTCGATCAGAGCTTTCTCAGCGTGTATTCCCTTTCTGTAGCAAAAAATGAAAGTCCAATATAAAAGAACAAATGAGATTGGAATTAATATTCCGCAAATGATGATCAAACTAAAAAATACAGGTTTTAGACCCGAGTTAATTTCTTTTAATAAGGTTTCTTTTGAACGATGAACACCTACAACCCATTTTTTTTGAGGAACAGGTGCGAAAGCTGCAATTTGAGCATCGCCAGAGCTAGATATATATCCACCAACATATTCTTTTTGTGTTTTTACAAGGTCACCCAAAGAGCAATATGTTTGTTCGGATTTATCTAACAGCAAATTCTGAGCAACAATATCTCCAACAGCCCTTGGAAAGCTTGTATGCAGGAGCAACTTACTATCTTTATTAACAACACACAAATATTCATCACTTGGTCTGTTTTTGATTGTTTTCCATTCACTTTCTAAAGAATTTACAATTTCGTTATCCGACATATTAGAATGTGTCCCAATATCTACAGCTATCATTCCGGCAATTTTTGAATAAAATATATAATATTGGTTTAGTGCATCATTTATCGTTTTTTGATATGAAAAAGTTGAAATTAATACTGCTGCCCCAACAGAAAAAGCAGCTAAAATAAGAGCTAATTTGTTTAATCCAAAGTGTTTTAGCATGTTTTCGTTAAAAGAGATTTGACTTGGGGGCTTATTGGTTGGTCTTTTGTTATTTTTAGATGAGGAATCTTTCACATTGGACTCCTATTGGAAGAATTATTTTTAGCAAAAATATAAGAGTAATATTATTCATCATCAAATGTATAATACTCATTTATATTAACTTAGTCAATGCATAAATCGATCTAGAACCTAATAGTAGCGACAGAGATTATTGTTTTGATTAGAGGTTAACTGCAATCCCTTTTTCCAGGAGTTGATTGTTCAGGAAAATGCCATTCTCAATTATTTTGCTAGGGGTGCTATCTTCTTTCATGTAAAGCACATCGGCCACGAAGCGTCCGAATATGTCCGTGCTGTATGACTTTACAATGATGCTCTTCCCCTTAGGCAGGGACCTTGTGACAAATCTTTTTGCCGATGCTCCTTCAGGAGTGCTTAATTCAGGGGTATTAATGCCGCGCAGGCGAAGTCTTGTGCGTGTCCTTGCATTAAAGCCTAGATCTATCTCAACAAGCAGGGTATCTCCGTCAACGACTCTCTTCACTTTAGCGCAATAAGCAAATGAAGGCTTTTCGGTCAAGTGAGGTTTCATTTTGGCAGGCACACAGAGGTCAACATAAAATCCGCAGTCCAGACTAATGTAACCGGCAGGGACTTTGTTTTGAGGGTCATCGGATAATTTGTAAGTGTTCAGGATAAGATTGGTGGGTCTATCTAGAAGTTCAGGTTCCGCAACAGGCAAAATCTTGGCTGCAGGTTTTCCTGCCGATTCTTTTACTATGCGCCGCAGGTCCCTGCTTGAGATATTTTCTCGTGCAGCTTTTTTCTCTAACGTTATTCTCTTGTGATCATCTTTGACGGAAAGTAATTCCCTGTACTTAGTCCAGTTCAAAAGGGTCGGCGCCGACCCTTTTGGGAATTTGTTGTAGAAAGAACGCATTTTAATAAGGCTCTCTCTTGAAAAACCGGAGCCGTACTTCTGGGTAAGATCCTTTGAAAGCGAGTTTATCAAATTGGCCCCGTACTTCGCCCTTACCTCACCATCCTGTTCAATTTCAACTATTCGCTTTCCTATATGCCAATAAGCCGTTACCATCGCTTTGCGAGCCCCTTCGAAAATGATTCCGACATCAGTTATGAGTTTATCGTATTTTGAAGTCACAACGGCTCGTGTCATAATTTAACCCTCACTATTATTTTGTCACTGTTTCTTCTTAGTCCTCCAGAACATTTGAACATCTTCATGCCCATATGCTTTGTAATCAATTCCTAGGGAATCCATATCATTTTTTAAAGGGCCGTGAAAGCCTCCCGGTGTTTCAATAAAAAATGCATCAACCACGTCCTTCTCAACAACTTCGTTGCGTTTTTCATCAGACACTAGCTGTTCTGCTTTTTTTGAGATCTTTTCTTTGGCCATTTCGCGGACAAAGACCGGAGTTTTTTCGATCAGCTTATTAAACAACTCTTGTGCTTCTTTTTCCCAAACCATGCTCATGATAATGCCCTTTGTATTGGTGTTTTTATGAATTGTACTTAATAATCATAATTTCGGAAAATCTTTAATGCTTTCAAGTGATTTGTTGAGAACATCGTCAGGAAGGCTGTAATCACTTAATTCTTCATTTAAGAATTTTTCATATCCAAGAAGGTCCATTAAACCATGTCCGCTGTAATTAAATAAAATGACCTTTTCTTTGCATTCTTCTTTTGCCTTTAGCGCTTCATCGATCGCTCCTGCAATAGCATGGCTCGTTTCCGGTGCGCATACAAAGCCTTCTGTTCTTGCCCATGTCTGAGCTGCTTTGTAGCAGGTTATTTGATCGTAGGCTTTAGGCCTGATTAGCCCTTCGCATACAGCATGGCTTACAAGAGGGGCCATTCCGTGATATCTTAACCCTCCGGCATGAATAGGCGCCGGTATGAATTTATGGCCTAGTGTATGCATTGCAAGAAGCGGTGTCATCTGGGCGATATCGCCATGATCATATGCATATGCGCCGCGCGTTAGTGTCGGGCAGGCAGTCGGTTCAACTCCGATAATATCGATCTTTGCGCCGTGGATCTTATCATTGACAAAAGGAAAAGATAATCCAGCAAAATTGCTTCCTCCTCCTGCGCAGCCGATAACAACGTCAACTTTTTTTTCGCCAACGATTTCAAGCTGTTTTTTTGCCTCTAGACCGATAATCGTCTGATGAAGCATGACGTGATTCAGGACACTTCCTAAAGAATAGCGGGTTTCTCCTGTTGTGTCGGACACTGCCATTTCAATAGCTTCGCTGATTGCGATTCCCAGACTGCCAGGAGTATCTGGATTCTCAGACAATATCTGTCTGCCGGCAGCTGTTTGATCGCTTGGGCTTGGGATACAATTTCCACCCCACACGCGCATGAGCGTTTTTCTAAAAGGTTTTTGATCAAAGCTGATTCTGACCATGAATACTGTACATTCTAATCCAACGAGGCTGCAAGCAAATGAAAGCGCGCTTCCCCATTGTCCGGCTCCTGTTTCAGTAGTAAGTTTTTTTATGCCGAATTGTTTATTGTACCAGGCCTGTGCCACAGCAGTGTTTGGCTTGTGGCTTCCAGCAGGGCTCAAGCTTTCATCTTTGTAATATATCTTTGCAGGGGTTTTAAGATGCTTCTCTAAATATATAGCTCTTCTTAGAGGCGCAGGCCGCCATCGATATAGCATCTCTAATATTTCCTCAGGAATATCTATCCAGCGTTCAGTGCTTACTTCCTGCTCAATAATATTCATTGGGAAAACCTTGCTTAGCATATCCGGTGAAATGGGATTTCCGTCAGGGCCTAAAGGCGGCTTGACCGGTGTTTTGAAATCTGCAGCAAGGTTGTACCATTGTCTTGGTATTTGATCTTCTGATAAATTAATTTTTATTTGATCCATTTATTGCCCCTCTTTAGAGATTGAGAATTATTGATCTTTAAGTTTCTTTAACAAAAAAGCCATTGAATTAGCAAGATCTTCCATATTGGCAAGGCCCTCTGTATCGTTTTGAACGTCCCCTTCATTAAGCCCGAAACCCAGGTTCCAGTAAGTGGAGCCGACGACAAACATCTGATTCATTAAGAACATGTGGTTAATTGTATCAAAGGCATGAACACCGCCGCCTCTTCTTAAAGCAATAACTGCAGCACCTGCCTTATGTCTAAAGAGGCCATTATTTACAAAAGCAACTGCTCCTGAGCGGTCAAGGATAGATTTGACCTCAGTCGTAACATCTGTGAAGTATGTTGGAGACCCGATAATGATCCCATCAGCCTCGATCATTTTCGCGAAAACTTCATTAAAATCATCGAGTTTAACTACACATTTTTTATCTTTGTTAATAGCACATTTAAAACAGCCTGTGCAGCCTTTAATGTTCTTTTCTCTCAATTGAATTAACTCCGTTGATATGCCGTTTGACTTGAGAGATTCTATCGCTTTGTTCAACATTTGAAAAGTATTGCCAGATATTCTGGGGCTTCCGTTTATTAAAAGAACTTTCATACAACGCTCCTTTTCACTGGGTATTTTTAGTTACGGTTTGGGGGTATATATTGAAAACTGTTATTTCCGGCCTTGATAAGAATCGGGCTCTTGGAGTTGACCCGCCTTCTAATCCGAGGCCTCTGTTTATGTACAATATTGAATTCTTTATTTTATATTTTCCAGTTTCATACTTTTTACCGTGTTTTGTCAGCGTAACTAATGCGCCATAAAAAGGCAGCCTGATTTGTCCTCCATGTGTATGGCCAGCTAAGTACAGATCAACAGGATAGCTTGAAACTTCTTCAATAAGGCCAGGACGATGAAACAGGAAGACATTAAAAATATCTGGATCAAGGTCTTTAAAAATATTCGGAGCTTTATTAATATCAGAAATACTGCTTAACCCGGAAAACGTTATTCTATCATTATTTTTTGATAGCATAAAAGATTTTCCGTTTAATTCGGTAAAACCAGTATTTTGTAGTGAGTTTAAATGCCCTTGGTTATGCGTGTCCCAGTTACCTTTTACTGCAAATTTTCCAAGAGTGGCATTTAAGTTTTTAAGCGTGTTCTGGAAAAGAGGTAGTGCGCTGGCAAGATTTAATGAATCGCCAGTAAATACGATGATGTCCGGATTTAGTTCGTTAATAATTTTTACAGCTTTAGTTTCGTTGCGTATCCTGCTCTCGCAGTGCAAGTCAGAAATATGTACAATTCTTAAACTGTTGCTTTTTAGTTTATCAGTGAAAATGTCGACATGATGAACATCTATCCAATAAGGCTCAATAAAAAAACCGTACAGAGCGCAAAGTAGTCCTATTAGTGCCAATACGTGCAATATCTTAGTCTTAAAGGTGTTTTTAGGTTTCTGATCGCGGAATTTCTTTTTTAAGTATTCAAATTCACTTATGAAAACAATACCCCAAAAGAAAATAAAAGCTGATACAGCTATGTGTTCAGTGTAGCTCATTTTATATTTCTAGTACCATTTAAGGTTTTTAACATTGATCTCCGGGTTATCTGAAACTAATTCCCTGAACTTATTGATATCGCTCATTCCATCTTGGCCTCTGTAATGGTAGGGGTAAACATTTTTTGGTTTGAATTCAAGAACTGCAGAGGCTGCTTGTTCAACGGTCATTGTGTAAGGTAGGTTCATGCAGATAAAAGCATGATCGATATTTTTTAAATTTCTCATTTCAGGGATGTCTTCAGTATCGCCGGCAACATAGATCCTCTTGTCATTGATAGTTACAACATAGCCATTTCCCTCACCCTTCTTGTGAAAATTAAGCCTTTCTTTAGTTGTGTTGTACATTGGAATTGCATCTATTTTAACATTATTAAAATCATTGATATGGCTCTCTCCATTTTCGATCACCTGTCCAAAGCCCAGTTGGTCGATAACTTCTTTTGGCCCGAGGATGGTCGTGTTTTTTTGCTGCAAATATTTGACGACCTTCACATTCAAGTGGTCATGATGCGTGTGAGTTATCAGAAGTATCTCGGGCTTTTCGAGATCCTTGTAATCATCTGTTTCCCCGACAGGGTCAACATGTATCGTAAGGGTTCCTGCCTGGATTATGAATGATGCATGGTTTATGGGATAGAAATCGATATTGTCGGTTGTTTTATCTTGTGCAAATGATGAAGCTGATATGAGAAAAGAAATAATTATTGAAAAAAATAATACAGATATTTTAGGTTTCATTTAATTTCTCCTCTTGTCTTTTTCTTCACATTCAAATTAGCTAATTTGTATTAATGATATTTTTTAGGATTTTAAGTATGGGTGAATTGATTAAGCCTTTGTATATGTATTGTGCAGCAACAATATTTCCGCCATCAGTAAAGTGCCCTTCATCTAAAAAGAATGGTTCCTTATCCTTGAAATAATCGTATGTGTCAATTAACAATACTTTTTCGTTCTCAGCCGTTTCCCTAATGATCTCATTATACTGTGGCGCAAAGTTTTTCCACCATAGTTTATGATGAGATTCACCGATAAATGGCCTTGTAAGCAAAACAACCTGGATATTGTTTTGTCTCGACAGTGTTATCATTGCTTTTAAATTTCTTCTGTAATCTTCCTGGCTGACCCTGTGAACGAAAGAATCAAGCCCTTTTTTTCTTGCTGTTATTGAATCAATGATGAAGAAAAGCAATTTGCAAAGTTTAAAGTGGCTAACGCTTTTGTAAAATTCCTTGCTTTTTAAATAGTCCTTATCGGACACAGGAACCATGTGGGCATCATTTGACCCGAAGCAAATTATAACAATGTCAGGCTCATATTTGAGCATCTCCTTGAACCGAATAACCCCTTGATATGAGGTATATCCCCAGACACCGGCATTCAGCACTTTAACATTGTAATTGTTTTTTGTAAGAACTTTTTCAAGAAAGCCTGGCCAGCCTAGCATTCGAAATGGTCCTGCGGTATTTGAGTCTCCAAGAGCGACTATTCTAATTTCGGAACTGTTTTTCTTGGCGCTTACATTTGGGCCTTTAAATCCTTGTTCGTTAAAAACAACAAAATTCTTTTTCGGCCGCCAAATTAACTCATTGTCATAAACAACATATTCGTCTTCAAGTTGATGAAAATGCCTCCAATCAGTCCGGCCCAAACTTCTTATGTTCTTGTCATCGTTGAACTTGTTTTGAGAGTCCTCTCTCCATTTGTCCTGCTCTTTGAGCTGCTGAATTCTTATCGGGACATAATCATAATTAAAGGCCCTTAAGGCCACTTCGCTGATGCAGAGGGCAAAACTTATGCCCAAAAATACAGAAAGAATTTTAAAGATGTAAGGGTTGATCTGTTTTAATTTGCTCATTTAAAAATATTTAGTGTTTAATTATGTTAGAAGAAAAATTACTGTCGTTAAAGTAAGAATTTATGAGATCAATAGCGTCATCTATTTTATCTTTAAAGAATAGATGTGTTGTTCTTAGGTAAGGCTTTTCACCATGAAGAGGCAAATAATATCCATATAAAAATATGTTAAATAGGATCAGCTGAAAACATCTGGCTTGCATTTTATGGTCTAGCTTTGTGCCTTTAACATTATTTTCAGGGAAAAAATTCATTTTATGCAGTAAAGAACCAGTTGTTTCGCCAGCAGGCCCATTATTTTGCTCTGAAGGAATTAGGGAGTTTTCTTTTATGCCTAATCTATCGAACCAGCCAATATCAGGGGGTTCATTGAATTCAAGTACTGGTGTTAGATATTCGATATCAAATAGCGAATACATTTTTTTAAGTTCGTTAATAACTGAAGGCATCTGGGCTGGAAAATAACCGTTGCCTGAATATTTGTTCGACCCATCACAAACGTATTTAACATTATTTTCAACGCAATAGATAAGTGCTCTTACATGCATTGATAATTTACATAATCCGCAAGTTGAGAGTACCATGAAATTATATTTTTTTAGGTAGTGCAAATATCTATTGTATGAAACTTCTTCAAAGAGCTTGTTAATATCGATAACTTTATGTAAAAATTTATCTTTTCCACAGCTATCTTTAAGTCTGGGGATGTTATATTTTATGTTATCCATACAGAAAAGCCCGAATCTTTTGAATGTAAGAAGGTGCACCCTATCGTATTCTTTAGACATTAAAACAGCAGCGCAAGTTGAATCGGTCCCTCCGGAATATAGTAAAGCTATTTCTCTCATCCTGTATTTTTGTCCTTTTTGTCTATTTTAAGATGATGAATTAAAAATTTCATTAAAGAACTGTATATGTAGTAAAAGAATTGCAATATCCATCCTAAAAATTCAGAAAAAAGAACCCTTAACTTGCAAGGCAATAACACGCCGATCAAACAAATTAAAAATGAAATTATTCGGTTCATTGGCCTCCTAGAAAAGTCATGAGTTGCTATCGGTGCTTTCTTTTGACAGGTTTTCCATTATGAATCCTTGCAGAATTAATCCAAAGGCAAAAAAAAGGTTTTTTAAATATGCCGTTTTTTTGGGATATTTTTTGAAGCCTCTTATTATGCGTTTAGTATTCAAATAAAATTTACGTTGAGCTTTTATTATTTGAATGTTCAGTTTTTTTGGGGACAATATGGATAAAGAGCGTTTGTCAGAATAATATCCAAGGTCTTTAAAATCCTGGGATATATTTGTAAAGTCACCTTTTTGCTGCATATTTTTGTAAATATCTACTATTTCATCATAGCTTGTGACTTTGAAGAATGAAGCTATGTCCAGATCAGAATTAACTGCAAAATTAATCGTTTCGTTCATTTCTTTTTCTTTTTCTGAAGGAAAACCTAGCATAAAATATCCACCTACGATAATGCCTTTGTTTGAAGTTTTGCTGATAATCTCATTAACTTTGTTAATGTCCAGGTTCTTTTTTATCTCATGCTGCAACCGCTGGGATGCTGTTTCAATTCCGTAGACAAGTTTATATGTTCCAGCCTTCTTTAATAGATCAATTAATTCATCGGTCATTAAATCCGCACGTAATCCATGAGGAAAGGCTAGGCTCAGGTTCATTTTCGAATCTATTATAAGCTCGCATATCCTTTTAGCTCTAGCAATATCGTAATTGAACACCGAATCAAAAAAATGGAATTCTTTAGCTCCATATTTTTCGTTCAAGAACTTGATTTCCGATATAACGTTCTCAGGTGAGCGTGGTATGAACTGTTTTGAACAGTTATCGCGGCAGTATTCGCATGTGAAAGGACAGCCTCTGGATGAGAGTATTGGTATATAAAAATCTTCTTTGATGGAACCGTTCCAATTGGAATATTTTGAGTATGCTTTAACGTCTATTGAATCCCAAGCCTCGGATGAAATGTTTATATCGTCTAGATTGCTTGGGGCTTTAGCCAGAGTTGTTTTTATTGTGTTACCTTCCTCTCTAAAGATGATGCCTTCAACGGAAGATAGATCGGACTTGCTATCTAAAGTATTTAATAAAGTCGGGATGGTAAGGTCAGCTTCTCCATATAAAACAAAATCAATATTTGTATCAGTTAGCAAAAATTCTTGTGCAGTAAATGCCAGTTGACTTGTGACTATGGTAGAAATATGTTTGTTAAGCTTTTTAGAAAAAGAAGCTAATCTATGCACGATTTCAGCTTCCCATGCAAGCGACTGAAATATGATAAATGAAGGCTTACAATCAGTGATTATCTCAGAAACGTCTTCAAGAGAAAGCGCTCCTATGCCCATATCAATAATTTTTAAATTATAAGAGCTGATACAATTTTCGACTATTTGCGAAAAAATGTATAGTGATTCTAGAGGTGGAACAGGGCCGCCAATGCCAGTCGGGATAAAAGTGCGGATTAGAAGTATATTTTTCTTCATTTTAATGTTTTGATTCTAAAATAGAGCATATATTGCTGGGAGGACGGAATGGTTTCCTGTTAAAGAAATAAACAATCCTAGAAAAGCTAAAACAAGAAGAAATGGTAGCAGCCACCATTTCTTGTGAGTTTTTATCAATATAAACAGTGATAATAAAATATCGTAATTAGACTTTATGTCTGATTTATCTTTCTTTTTCTTTTTATTTTCGTTTTCCATTAGGGATAAACCTTTCTAAAACAAATTGTAGCATTTATTATTGCGAAAAGGAAATAAGTTTGTGTGTTTTGATCTCATTTGCAAGTTCATTAGCTATGATCTTGTGCCCTAGATAGCTTGGGTGTACAAGGTCATAATCCGGATTAACAAACAATTGTTCAGTCCCTTCTTTCTCATGCTTTTCAAAAGCCTTTACAGCATCAACTAAAATGACGTTATATTTTTCAGAGATATCTTCCAGGACACCATAGTAAGCCTGAATGATCTTTACGCATTCCACTAGTTCCAGTCTTTTGGCTTCTTTAAAGTATTTATCTGCTAGAGCAAGATCGTTTTTCAATTTGGCATTTTTTGCCTTATTGAAATAATCCTCAGCCGAGGAGCTTGGATCAAATTCGGGATTTTTACTTTTGGGAGGGTTAAGTATAGGCATCTTGATAAGAACTATCTTAATGCCTTTTTCTTTTGCAATGTTTATTATTGAACTTATATTTTCCCTGTATTCTTCAGGAGTGACTCTTCTTTTTTTCGGGTATAAATTCTGAGAAGTTCCATAGAAATAAGGAGTTTTTCCCTGTGCTTGTGAAAGCATCTTTTTGAACATAATATAAAAAGCACTATTCTCAAGTGCATTTTCTAAAGCAATAAGCGTATTATTCTTTAAAGGCAGCTCTTTATCTGTGAGGCCATTGTTTCTGTAGAATCTTAGTTTATCAATATCATTAACTAAATAAGAAATTGTTATGATGTCAGGGGATAATTCAAGGATTCTTGATTCAAGCAGTTTTAAACCCTGAAAAGAAGAATACCCGATGATACCCGCATTAAATACCTCAACGTTCTCTTTTAATGAAGGGTCGTTTTTTAATTGTGAATTTAGTATTGAAGAATAGGTCTGGTCTGCTTCAACTCCCCACCCAAAAGTTGATGAGCCGCCAAGGCATAATATCCTTGTTGTGTTAGCATTCTTTTTTAATGGAAAAACATTTTCTCTAAAGCCGAGATTGTTCGTCTTTACTGAAGTATTCTCAAACTTAATATTTAAATTAGGTTGTTGCGTCCATATTAGATCAGGAGATTGTTTAATTATCGAAAGAATATAGTCGAGAGTGTTCTTGTCTTTGTAAAACATTCGGGCACCTATCTCAAGAATGCCAAGCATAAGGAAGCTTATGCAGATACATATGATCCTGTCGTGAATCGGATGATTCATTAAGAACGTCTCCTCCCTATAAAAAATATCTTAAAATTAAACTATCATGCTCTTTAGATTTGTACACCAAATTGTAAACAAAATTATTTGAAGAATAAATAGAAAAACTGAAAGTGTTTTGTCTAGATGTTCATTCTTTGCGCCTAATTTTGCAAAAAGAACATAAGCAGGAAACAAATAGCATAAATGCCGAACTATTCCATTTGAGTGATGATCTCCTGCCATGATATACGGGAACCAGAAAAAGATCAGGCCTAATAAAAAATAAGAGGTACCAATGACCTTACGGAAAACGATAAGCAGTAGTAATATTGTAAGGCTGTAAATTGTTGTTAAAGTAAAACCCGTATTAAGATTAAACAGATGGTTGATTATCATTTTAAAGGGATTTGATGGATAAGTTCCCCATCCTACTTTCTTTGCCCAAACATATGCGGTTGGATTTCCTGTTTTGATATAACAGTAAAGGGTAAAGACTAGGAGCCCTCCTATGAACAAAAGCAAGTAGAATATGTCGAAGCTGGTTTTCTTTAGATCCTGATCTTTGGAATTGAAATATTCGACTAGAATTGGAAAAAGAACAAGTATCCCGTTTGGCCTAGTTAATGCCAGAAAAAAGCCAGCTGTTCCTGTTAAGATCCAATTTCTTTGTTTTGCATAATAGAAGCACATTATTAGAAGAAGAAGAAATAATGACTCTGAAAATATTCCTGAAAGTATAAATGTCCCGGGAAAAAGAAATAAATATTTAATTGATTTTAGAGATGTGTTTTCATCATGGTCCAATCTCATTAGCTTGTATAAAAACGAACATGAAAGTATAAGACAAATATTTGAGATTGCAATCGCAGTAATGTAGGGGCTGCCAAATAATTTATTAAAGATAAAAATTGCTAGAGGATAAAGTGGAAAAAAACCATAGAATAAAGCATTGTGTCCAGTTAATTTGTGAGGATACCCTTGAGCTACGATGTCAAGATACCAGGCGCTGTCCGATATTGACCAAATATCAAGCCACAAATGTTTATTTAATACCCAAGTGTGGTTATAAAGGCCTAAATGGTCGAATTCTATCCTGGAAAAAATTCCGACAAGAGTAAACACGGTTCTTGTTAATAAAAACAAACAAAAAGTATACTTTATTTCTACTGGTACCTGTTCAAATTTTCTGCGTAATATTAATAATAAATTCATTTTTAAGTCTAAAGATGCTTTCTGATGTGAATTATGATAGTTTTTATAGTAACATATAAGCTTAAAAAATGACAGGGACTATTTGCTTAATAATTAAGAAAACTAGTGTTATTAACAAATAAAATATGTATAATAACGCTAATTGAAGGTATTGAAATTTCCTTGAAACTACATTGATTAAATATGTTCTACATGTTATCTTATAAATAGAATTACTATTAGAGCAAAGATTGTTTTTGTTTAATGTTGTCGCTTGTTCAATAATTCTTAAAGGAGAAGTCGTAATGGCAAGAGAAAGAGCGATATGTTGGTCAGTAGTATTTTCAGCATTTTTAGTTATTTTTATTTCAGGATTAGTGATGGTTCAATCCAAAGGCTATGCACAAAGATGTGCAACATTGGCTCTTGCTGGTGGATCACCCGCTGTAGGCTGTCCTGCTGGATTTGGCGGGATTAGCACTGTGGCATGTAATGCGGGTGTTAATTGTATCTTATGTCTTTCAAGTAATTAGTGGCTAGGCTATTGAAGTTTTAATAATTTCAAGAAATCAGGGAGCTAAAGATGGCAAGAAGAAAAATACTATATTGGACGATCATATGTTGTTTTTTAGTTGGTTTTTTAGCATTAGCCTTATCTTTAGGCGGGTCTAACGCAAAGGCACAATGTACAGGTTTCAAGTTGGTAAGTTGTCAAGGTATTGCAAATTGTACTAATTGCGGTGCTGGATGGGTAAGAGAATCGTATGCTCAGAGCAGTCAAGTGCAGGGGGCATATGGAGTCGGTACGTATTGGACAGCTGTTTGTACGCTAGGTGCCGGCTGTAATGCTAATCCTACATTGGCCGGAAGTGGAGCCGGTAATTGTCCTGGAAATGCTGGGAGAGTTGATACCCTACCAGGTGCTGGCACTTGGTATCTTTGTTTGTTTAATTAATTAAGCCACTTATTAGTTTTGTTAATGGCCTTTTGTCTTCTTGTTGGTTGAATAGTTTAAACAATTTTTTAATATTCCTCCCTCTTAACTAAAACTTATCCTTCTATTTTATGAATCAAAAAAGTATCCTATCTAAAGCAGTAGTGATTATTTTAATCATTATTTGTTTCTCACTTTTTCTTAGAACGATGAACATTTTTAAGTATGATTTGTGGATGGATGAGGTTGTTTCGGATACGTTTTCTGATAGGTTCGTTTCTAATTATTCGCAGATGTTTGGTGTTTCTCCTGTTTCAGTCTTGATAGATAAAATTAAGGCTGATCCCCCTTCTTCTCTCTATTATCTAACTATTAACTTCTATAGCAAATTGTTTGGTGATGGAAAATCATTAAGAATAGTCTCGTTATTGTTCAGCATGTTAACTTTATATTTGATCTATTTGGTATCGCGTTTGTTCTTTTCTCAAAGAGCGAGCATTTATGCGGTATTAATAATGGCGATCAATCCCTTTCACATTTGGTATGCTCAAGAAGCGCGCGTATATTCAATGGCGTGTTTTTTCTCTCTTTTAATGGTCTATTTTTTTATTAAAGGTATAAGGTCTGACAAGAAGAGCTTTTGGCTTGGTTTTGTTTTCGCAGGGATCTTAGCTGTATATTCAAGCTATCATGCTGGTTTTTTGCTTGTTGCGACTTTGATCGCGCTGTTTTTTAAAAAAAATCGAAAGCATTCTGTTAAGTTGGTTTTCTCGATCATTATTATCGTATTGTTTTCGATCGTATTAAATCCCGCATTAAAAACTCAAATCGGATTTGTTAAAAGCTCTTTTTGGCTGCAACCGCCAAAGATGATAATGCTAGTTTACACATTGATGGTTTTTACCCTTGGGTATAGTGCCTCATTGGTGCAGCATATTATTGGCATGCTAGTTTATGTTGTTCTTTTTGTTTATGGCATTAATGTATTTTTGAAAGTTGATAAAGAAGATACGATCCTTTTGTTTTCTTTCTTTATTTTTCCGATTATTGCTGTATTTGCTTTTTCAAAGACAATTCTGCCAGTTTATTTAAATCGTCAAATGATCATGTTCTCACCCTTTTATTATCTATTGGTTGCTAAAGGAATTGATTCTATCAAAAAAAGGGATTTAAGGCTTATTTCTCTGGTGATAGTTATTTTATTAGGTCTCTTTTCTTTGAGGAATTTCTATAAAGGAAAAGTTTATCCTGAGGATATAAAAGCCTATTGTTGGGGCAATGTTCATGAGAAAAAAAATTATTCTGAATTAGTTGAGTATGTTGTAGAGCAGTATAAAGAAGGCGATATGGTTGCTGCAACAGACCTTGAATCTTATAACCTCTTTCTTTTGTATGTAGTAAAAAATTATAAAGAATTAGATTTTCATCCTTCGGGAATGTTTCGATATGTTTTTTATCCAAAATATGTTGAGCCTTTTACAAGCAGGTTTCTGCAAATAGACGAGCATATAAATGAATTGTCATTA
This sequence comes from Candidatus Omnitrophota bacterium, assembly GCA_018812705.1. Taxonomy (GTDB): domain Bacteria; phylum Omnitrophota; class Gorgyraeia; order Zapsychrales; family Zapsychraceae; genus Zapsychrus_A. The sequence goes on along the minus strand of JAHJCZ010000122.1, from coordinate 7,226 downwards.
GATGTTGTTGAGGACCTGCACGATTGTTCTTTAACAAATACTGGCAGTTTAAGTGTAAGAAAATTCAATTCAAACAAGACCCCGTTTAAGCGGATATGGCTGCTTTCTTCTAGTACGATAAAAGCCTCATCGATCTCTAACAGTTCCGTTTTGGTGAGGAATAAAATTGCAGAAAGCTTTTATGGCCTTTCATCGAAGGAAAAAGATGGGTTTTATGTTGATCTTTTTGTGAAAAAGTAAAATAAATTTTATTGATATTTTTTAATTGCGTCAATAACAGTGCTTAGTTCAATTGATTTCAAACATTCGTTGTTGTTGCAGCAGGATTTGCGATGATTAAAGGCGGATAAGCATGGCGAGCAAGGAAGTTGTGAGTAAAAGATGTGAGCATTATCTGATAATGGAGAAAAGATTGCCGGTGTTTCAGGCCCAAACAGAACGAATTGTTTAACAGTTGTTAAAGATGCCAAGTGGGCTAATCCCGAATCATTGACTATTAATGCTTCCCCGATAGTGAATAATGTCAGCAACTCATCAATTGTCGTTTTTTGAAACAAATTAACGATCCTGTCATTTTCAACTTTATTGCAAAGCTCACTAGTTTTGAATGAACATTTCGAAGTGCCTATTAAAATAACATAGTGGTTAGGATTTTCTAATATTCTTTTGGTCAAATGAATGTAATTCTCTAGAGGCCATTCTCTTAAAGGTATTAATCCCTCCCCTGGGTTTATTATGAACAGTTTTGAATTGTCTTTAATGCCGCTCTTCGAAAGTCTTTTATATAAATTTTCCTTTTGATCTTTGCTTGGCGAAAATTGCGGCAATAGAAATTGTGAAATTTGGGATGCTTTAAGGTCAGGAGAAACTTTTTTGGGGATATTTAAAGATTGACTGAAAGAATAAAACTGCTTGGAAATATGTATGTGAGGGTTGCATAACATCTTGTGAGTAAGCAAATGGCCTTTATAAAGACCCTCAAAAGAATATTTATAAAAACCAACACGTCTGGAAGCACCGCTAAGATAAGAAATGATCGAAGTGAATCTAGAAAAAAATTCCAGGTCCATTGTAGTGTCAATTTTCACTTTATGCATTCTAAAGATAGCTTTGATCGTGTCTATAAAAAAGCCAGGTAATGAGCTAGCATTAATTTCAATAATGTTTTCAATTGGAATGATCTTTAGTGCTTTGAGTAAGTCTTTGTTGCTTTTAAAAGTTAGAAAGAATAGATTCGCATCCTTATGGTCTTCTTTAACGCGCTGTATTAATGGGTACGATAAGATTATGCTTCCAATTTCAGAAGGTTTAATGAAAAGTATATTATGTGGTTTTGTAGCAGTGTTTTTATCGGTTTTGAAAAGATTCAAAAAGAAGTTAATGACTGAAAGAATAAAGCAAGTTGGTATTCCAGCCCAATAATCCAGATATCTCATCAAATTAATTTTCATATATTTTTTATTGATCCTTCAAAATTATTTGCTTTTTTTGAGTTGCTTGAAAATAAAAATCGTATTTTGCCCATTAGAATGATATTTGATATTTTCAAAAGAATGCAAAAATAATTCAGGCCTAATGAGATCGTACCAGTATATGTCAAGCTCTTTGATCTGTAAATAGTGAATGCCACGTGTTTTTAATATGTTAAGTTGTTCTCTTGCTATCTCCATGTACGGACCAAAAGCAATTACATAATCGGGCGCAATTTTACCAAAGAAGTGTATGTCAGGTAAATTAGCAAACTGTTCAGACCTTTCATTTAACTGCCATGCGTATTGTGCCTTAGGGGCATGAAACATTAATGGATAGGTTGCATAACTAGGAGTTACCCAAATGCTCTCTTGGTTGTTAATGTTTTGATTGATCCAATTCGAGGTTTCTCGGTAGGCGCTTTTATTTGGAGAAATTAGTTCTTTTGTGAAATCAAGCACTGTCGATCTGACACTTTTATGGGGTACGTTTTCGCCCCACCACGTTTGTTCATGATTATTAATTAGTGGTCCAAAGTGCAATATATTTGTTCCATAGGCTAAGACAGCAAGAATTGTCGCTATAGAATATTTGTTAAAAGATAATTTTTCTATGACAAGAGCTGTCGTAAAAATGCAAAGAGGTATTAAGGGTGCTAGATACCTTATATTTGATCTTGTATATCCATATAATGGCATTGGTGAAAAAAGAACAACTGTAAGGATAAAAATTAAAATTGCAGTGGGACAACGTATTAGCCGAGTGTCTTTATTAAAAATAAATATTAGCGGTGCAGCAATTATAAGGAGGCCTACTCCCATTTCACAGTTATTCATATCCCTTAAGCTCCAAAAAAGCATTTCTGCCCTATCCTGAAGCCAGAACCTAAAAGGATAATCCAATACACTGCTTTTTGACGAAAGGCTATACAAGCTTACTAGAAATCCTCCAATTATTAGCTGGGGCAAGAATATTATTAATGATTGAGATATTTTGACGGGTTTTTTTTTGCGTCCCCAAATAAAATAATCCACGACTAAGCATGCTATAACGGCTAAGAAATTTAAATAGTTTGATGCTAAAAGCAGTATTAAAATCAAAGATAATGCAAAATAGGTTCTTTTGCGATCATTCCGAAAGTAGTATAAAAACGCAATTAAGGTAGTTGTAAGTATCGCTGGGGAATAGTATCTACATTGACGGAAGTAAAGCATCAGAGAAACGTTTCCTAGAAGCCCTGTTGTAAAAAGTAGCCATATTGAAATAGAAGCGTTACTTTTCCATAGCCAAAACAGTAAAAGTGCAACGGTAAGGAACCCCAGAAGAGCAAATGGTAACCTTGCGGAAAAAGCTGAACCTAGATTAAGGCCAACAAAAGGAGCTGCTATATAAAATCCCAATGGGGGAATATATCTGTTGTAAAGGCCTTTGAGCTCTTTACCATTTGTATGTGCGATCAAGTTTTGATCAAGCATTGCAAACGAATCACCATTGCGCCAAACCGAATTAGCAAATAATGCAGTATCTGCTTCATCATCCCACAGCCCATAATGTCCAAGATTAAAGAAAATAAAGAACGAAGCTATTATAAAAACCAGAATTGTAATAGCTATTTTTATGTTTAGGGATTTTGTTTCTGTCATTTGATATGAAATTAAAGATTCCACTTTAGTGTATTGTTATGCTACAAGATTTTATGTTTCGAGGCTACAATTTTTTACAAGTATTTTGTATATAATAATTAATGAAATATGTTTGATTTTTAGGTTAACTCATGATATCTTTTAAATAGGAATCTAAATAGTATATTGAATACTTTTATTTTTTAATATATTAAAACATAGGTTTCTTAATATTGGAGGAAGATTTTGGAAAAGCAAAAAGTATTTTTTATTTGTACAGTTTTTTGTGCAATGATATTGTTTTTTATATTTGGGTTTTGGTTAAGCGGTACTGTTACTCAGGCCCAATACGCTTGTAACGAAGTATATCTTGTAGGCTGTGCGGGTGCTGGATGTAATTATACTCCAGCTCATTGTCCTGCGGCAACACATACTTTTGTTGGCTCAATGGTTAATGCTTTAGATGGTTGGCGAGTGGGCTTGTGTATTGAGAATTAAATTATTTTTAAAGGAGTGTTCTTAATGTTGAAGAACAGATTTCTTAATTGGCTTTTAATAATTAGTTTGTTGATCCAATCTGCTGTATTTGGCTTGTTTTTTGGCAAAATGAAAGCGGAAGCTCATAATGACCCAGCGGCTTTATGTAATGGTTTAAATTTGAAGCAGTGTGAGGATGATGGCGCTTATGGTTTGGGGACAGGCCGAGATCTTTGCTATTGTGGTTATGAACTTCCTACTTATAAAAATCCGCAAACAGGTAATAATATCACTATGTATGATGGTGATTATTTTATGAGTCTTTGTGATAATAGTTGGCCTTAATGATTTGATGTAGTAATGAATAAGTGTTGAATTTTATAGATGAAAATTTGAGGAGTTTTAATGAGAGTCAAAAGACTAGTTATTATAATCGCAGCTGTTAATCTTATAACTCTTTCTTTTGTAATGCTTATGGTCTTTAGTGGTTCGAAAGACCAGGCTGAAGCACATTTCCCAATATGTGCTGACTACAGGATTGCCCGTTGTGGCGGTGCTGATTCTGAGGCTGTATGTTCTGCGCAATGTACAGCTCCTTTTGAATATTTAATGAGAAAACGCATGAATGAAAGTTTAACCGCGGATTATTTAATACTATGCTTTCAGGATAATTTTTAATTGTTTTTTTTGTTAAGTTTCATTGGCTTTATCCAGTCTATTTATTTCATGCCTAAGATCAAAATCCATTAATCAAAAATTTTAATAATGACTAAGATATCACCATTTTATGTGGGAAAACATGAAAATTTCTAATTATAAGCTGAATAAAACAATGTTTATTGTTTTATTAATATTGTTGTGCGCTTTATTTTTAAGAATAGCTCATTTAAATTATTACGATCTATGGTTTGATGAAATATGGACTGATATGTTTTCTAGCCAATTTCATGATAGATCAGCTGAACTTTTTCATAAAACATCAAATGAGTTACTAATTGAAAAAATGATAAACGAACCCCCCTCCGCTTTTTATTACTTTTTTGTTTATTTTTACAGTAAGATTTTCGGTTCTGGCAAAGCCCTAAGGATAATTTCTGTGATCTTTAGCATGTGTTCTCTTCTAATTTTTTATAAATTATCTCTTTTGTTTTTTAATAAAAAAACAGGCATTTATTCCTTGTTGATCTTGGCTTTTAGTCCATTTCATATATGGTATGCGCAGGAAGCAAGAGTATATGCTATGGCTTGCTTTTTTTCGGTTTTAGTCGTTTATAATTTTATAAGCGCTTTAAAAACTGACAAAAACTTTTATTGGATTAGTTTTTTAGTTTCAGGAATATTTTGCTTGATTTCAAGCTATCTTTCAGTGTTTTTATTGATCGTGACAGGAATTATTGCGCTTATAGGAAAGAACCGTAAGTATTTTAAAAAATGGTTATTTTGTTTTGTTGCTATTCTAATAATTTTATCAATCTTTTCGCCAATTTTACTTAATCAATTAAAAGTAGTAAAAAATGAGTTCTCATTGCCTGGATTAACTAGTGGAGTGATGTTATTTACTTGGGCGGTTTTTACTCTTGGTTATTCTGCAACTAAAACACAATATCTAATAGGTCTTTTTTTATTTTTAGATCTATTTGTTTTTGGCGTGTATTGTAGCTGGTTAAAAAGTAAGCTTAACACAACATATCTTTTGCTCTTCTTATTTTTTCCAATTATTTCTATAGTAATATTTTCAAAGCTTGTTATGCCTATTTATTTAAATAGACAATTACTTATTTTTTCCCCATTTTTATATATTTTTATTGCTTTAGGCATATCAAATATTGAAAATAAAGGTGTTCAGAGATTGATCGTATTTTGTGTTATTGCTTTGTTCGCAGCTGTAAATCTTAATTATTATCGTGGTTTTATGCAAATAATGCCTTCACGAAAAAGGCATTTTGGGTTAATTCTGCCCAAAAAGAAATATATGGATATTTATAACTATATTGTCAAAGAGTACAAGGAAGGTGATCTTATTGTTACAGCTGATGTATTGTCTTACACTACAACATTATGGCATATAGTTAAGTTTGAAGGCCAATACAAGAACAAGCCTTTTGAAAATTTTAGGTTTTATTGTTACCCTAGAAATGTTTCAACTTATAAAGAAAGATATTTTACAAATATGGACGGCTCTTTTATGCTTAAAGATAAAGAAGCTTTATCAGAATTGCACGAATTTTCTCCATTTTGGGAGAATGACAGAAAATTAAGAATGCTTAAAAATAATTATGAACAGTATGATCGTATCTGGTTAATAACTTCAATTTGGGAAAAAGGCGATAACCTTTACGGAAATGCAGCTGCAGTAAAAAAATATGCAAGTGACAATTTTAAAGAAGTTTTATCTATGAAAAAAGACGGATATTTTCTAAACCTTTATGATATAAACATTTGCCCCGCGACCAATTCAAAACAATATTAATTAAAAACATAAGCTTTTTTAAAAAAGCTTATCGGTAAGCTATCTGGTACAGGTTGTTCCGCAGGTGATATTATAACAAACATCATAAACCGGTGATGTGCAATTACCATTAACCCATGCTGCTCCATTCCAAAGAATATTGCAAGGAGCTGATCCCCAAGGATACCCAGGTAATGAACCGCTGTCGCTATTAGCAACAAAGAAAGTTTGAGCGTAATCATGACCGTTAGCTATACAGAATTGATCAGCAGCAGCAGCGTTGCAATAAGAAATAACTCTAGAATTAACTGTTGGTTGTGGGAAAAATGGATCCAAAGTTCCGCATGTGTCCATAGGGAATCTTCCGGGTGCACAACGACAATCTATGGTTGAACCGGCGGAATAGAAACTAGACATACACTCGTATTCACATTTTGTTCCTAAAGTGCAGCCTCCTAAATCCACTAGATTATGACTGTTATTATCTAATAATTTTAATCTTTCGTCATCGCCATCACAAAGATTAGAAAATAAAGGAAGTGGCGGCGTTAGGGCAAGACATGCAAAAACACAACCAGAATCAGGAGAACATTGATAGGATAATAGGGTTCCTCCTCCATCTACTCCGCAAAGATGAGATTGTAAAGAAAGGCCATCATCACAAGTTCCATCTGCAGACGGTGGAATCGGCGCATTGGTTGCATCTGCTCCGCAGATTAAAGGACTCGCGTTAGCCCAAGGGTCACAACATCCAGCCGCAAACTCGCATAAAACCGCAGGTTGTGAGGTATCACAATTAGCTGGTACGCAGCTCCAAATCCAAGTTCTGTTATATGCAGGGCATCCGTTTACGCTGCAACATGGGTCTGGAGTTTGACCAGGATCGGGTTCAATACATCCAGGCGGGTTCATATATTCACAAACGCATCTGTTTATTGTTATATCAGATGCTACATTTGCTTGAATTAAGGGGTCGTTTTGCGAATCAGATACAGAATCTTCTAATCCTTTGACATGTGCATTCCATGCGCGTCTAACATATGGTCCCATGGTTATAAGTGAAGCAGTTACTAGTATTATAACTAGCGAGTATTCAACAACACTTTGTCCGTTTATTTTTCTACTATTTTTTAAAAAATTAACCATATATTTACCATTACGATCAACTATATTTAAAAGACCTTTAACAAAACTAAATAAACGCTTCA
>JAHJCZ010000121.1 GCA_018812705.1 Candidatus Omnitrophota bacterium | reverse complement strand
TTTTCATCCAAACCATCTTCGATAGAAATAAGCGGGCTTGATCTTAACATTTCATCATAAACAGAAATAAGGTCATCTGATGTTATCAGCTCTCCGTTATATGTATATTTTCCATCTTTATACATTTCACTTGAGGCTGTATCAATTGCGATAAACACATCTTTGTCTGGCTCATATCCGGCAGCTCTAATAGCATCCAGAATAAGAGCGATAGCTTCTTCATTGCTCTTTAAATTAGGGGCAAAACCGCCTTCATCACCGACTGATGTTGACAGGCCTTTTCCCTTAAGGATCTTTGCTAAATTATGAAAGACTTCAGTGGCCATTCTCATGGCTTCTGTAAATGTTGGCGCTCCCAATGGAGCGATCATGAATTCTTGAATATCAAGATTGTTATCAGCATGGCAACCGCCATTGACTATGTTCATTAGAGGAACTGGCAGGATACATGCATCGGCACCGCCTAAATAACGGTAAAGAGGGACCTTTTGCTCAAGCGCCGCTGCCTTAGCAACCGCCATAGAAGCACCAAGGATCGCATTTGCGCCCAATTTTCCCTTATTATCAGTACCATCAAGCGAGATAAGGACCTTATCAACTGCCGCAAAATCTGAGTCCATGCCAACTATGGTTTGAGCTATGGCTTTATTAACGTTTTCAACCGCTTTTAAAACTCCCTTGCCCATATATTTGCTTTTATCACCGTCGCGAAGTTCAACAGCTTCATGCTCACCGGTAGAAGCGCCTGATGGAACAATAGCTCTACCCATAATGCCTGATTCTAACACTGCATCAACTTCAACAGTAGGATTACCACGTGAATCAAAAACTTGACGTCCTTTGATCTTTGCGATTTTAGACATTTCAATATCCTCTCTTTATACAATAAAAAATATTAATTTCTTGCGAAGGTGAACGATAAATTAACATAGTTTGAATGTAAAGTCAATGAAAAAGAAGAAGCAACCTATAGTTTTTTGTTTTTTTATGATAAAATACAAACCATGACAAACAAAAAAACCATTTTATCTCTATCTATTATAATATTTATATACGCCCTAACCACTTTCAGCTCAATATTACCAGAGTATATTCATTCAAATTCTTACTTCTTCAAATATCCTGAGGCAGCTTCACAGTATCTTAGCAATACTATTGAAAGAGAAAGGCTGCTCGATTATAGCCCAACTTACCTGAATTTAAATATACTCGCGACAAAAGCCGCTAAACTGCAAGACCCTTATATTATATTATTATGTACCCAAACGATCATTTCATCTTTGTCATGCGTGCTTTTATTTCTACTGTTGTGCGTATTTTTCAGCCCTTATCTTTCGGTTCTAGGGCCGGTTCTTTTATTAACGAACAAAAGCTTTATACTCTATACCCTGGCTCTTGAGCCGGAAGCCCTTATGATGTTCCTTGTCTTGGGATTTATTCTTAACTCAGTAAAGAAAAATCCCCTATCCTCTTTTTTCTCAGGAATATTTTTAGGGCTTTGCATTGCCACCCGGCCGAATTTTTTCTATATTGCCTTTTTATTCCCGGTCCATCTTTTTATCACCAACGAAAATAAAGCATCCCGAACAAAAGCCATTATCTTGTTTTTGATCCCTTTGGCCGCGATCATGTCAATGCTTATCATAAGGAATTCCGCGCTTGCCGGCGAGCCAACGCTGTTCGGGATGAGCCCGGGGCCGGTCATCTATCAGGGGAACAACCCATTATCCAACGGAGAAAGCTGCAGCGACCCGACATTCCTCAACGCCTATTCCCGCATAGAAAAAGAACGCTCGGACCGCCAGCATGTCACCTACAAAGAATTCGCAAGAAAAATAACCGGCAAAAAGCTGACCCCTAAAGAAGTGAACAATTTCTGGGTGAAAAAAGTCAAAAATTTCATTAAGGACAATCCCCTGTATTTCGCGAAAATGCTTTTTAGAAAAGCCTACTACATATTTCATAATTACAGGCGACACGATCTTAAAAATATTTTCTACAATGATCATTATGTCCTGAACAACTATCCTGCTCTTGGATTTGCTTTCATAACGGCCCTGGCTCTTATGGGCGCCTTGATATTCCTCAGGAGGATCACAAAAGACTGGCTTATTCTCTACTCAGTTCTATTTTTGCAATCATCATTAATGCTTGCCACTCATGTTTCCGACAGGCAGCGCGCTGTGCTAATACCTGTTCTTGTTTTTTTCGCCGTAGCTTTTATGTCAAAACTTTTCTTCCCGCAGGCTCACAGCGTTGCTGCATTGAAGAACAGGTCAAAGCCCGACCTAAAGAACCTGGCTTTTCTCGGAGCTTCTATTTTAATAATACCTTTGTTCCTTTCTCTTAATCATAATGACGATATCATAAACGATGAATTGCACCGGTGGCATTCTGCAGTTCAAATTGAAGACAGGTACCTGGAAGCTGAAGCCGCTTTCAAAAACGGGCAAACAGACCTTGCGCTAAAAGATCTGTCTGAACTTGTAGCTTACAACCCGGCTAAAGGCAAAGAAGTGAATATCCCAGGGCTTAAGATCGACAGAGCAAAACTTTATTCAGACGCGCTTAAATATTCCTTATCACTGAACCTCAACAGCCATTCTCATCTATTCGATCTTGCATATCTTTACATTGAGAACGGACAGCTGGAACAGGCCGAAACCATTTACATAACTCTTATGAGGAACAACAAGTCCTTCAACAGGCAGTTCACGCAATCATCTTTGGTTGAATTTTATATGGCTAGAATTGCAGAAATACTAAAGAAAAAAGGCAAAGCAATAGAATTCCTTCAAAAAGGGCTTAAGAAAAATCCTGGCGATCCATGGGTGCTTGCTCATCTTTATGTGATCACCAATGATGCTGAATATAAGGACAAATTAATAAGATATTTCGATAAGATAGACGCCAATTATTACATACAGTCTGCCCGCGAAGAGATCTATTAAAAATAGTGCCAGCTTGGGTTCAAGGTTCTAGTGCAACAGTTTACTAAAAGACTCATGTGGCGTATGCCAATTAAGTTTTTTACGCGGTCGATCGTTTAATAAATCTTGCACTTCTTTAATTCTATTAAATGTAATGTTATTAAAATCTGTTCCTTTTGGAAAAAATTG
>JAHJCZ010000120.1 GCA_018812705.1 Candidatus Omnitrophota bacterium | reverse complement strand
ATTACTATTAATTATTAGCCTAAAAATATGTTTCTATTTATAATTATAATAAATGTCATTGGTGTTGGAGTTGCTGCATTTATTGTAGTGAGCTCAGAAAAGAAGGAAAAAGAACAGGCTTCAAGGATTTTAGAGCCTGGGAAGGTTACTCCTTCTTCAGTATTACAGAATGCAGGCTTGTCCCTAGAAGAATCCGACCAAAAAATACTGCCAGATGATATGGTTCCACTTCCACCTCAAGAAGATGTCCCTCAAAAGTCAATAATATCTTTCGAAGAAGAAGAAATCCTGGATCGTGAAATAGAGATCGCTGCTGAACTTAGCACGCTAAAAGAAAAGTATGAGAGGCTTGAGAAACTTTTTAACGAGAAGCAGTTTGAACTTGAAGCGGTTGAAAATAATTTAAAAAGTGAAGTTAAGAATAGAAAAGAATTTAACAGGGTGAAGGATATTCTTGAGAAGGAATTAAGGGATGTAAGGGACAGAAGCCATGAATTAAATAATAAAACCAAAGAATCTGAAGCAAGATCAGAAAATCTAACACGGCGGATCGAGCAGCTTGAGAAAAAACTTGCAGCTACAGAGAAAGACCTGCTGGCAAAAGAAGATGAGGTTAAAAAGTTATTAAATGATGTTGCTCAACAAAAAAGTAAGGTTGAAGAAGCTAATGAAAAGATAAAGCAAAAAGATGCAAAGATAGCAGTATTGGTCGACAGAGTGAGCGCTGAGGGAGGTAAAACAGAACAAGTTGCTGAGGTGACTCAGCCAGACCAGCAAGTAGAAGCTGAAGTTAAGCTGGAGGAAAAGTCACAAGAGCCGTCTGAAGAACAAAATACTCAGGAAGTTCAGGAGCCTATTGAGGCGTCGTTGCCGGAAGTTAAAGCTCAAGAGCCTACAACGGCAGAAAAGTTGGCAAAAGAACCAGAAGCAGAACAGCGAAGTGAAGCACAACAAGAAATTGCAGAAGAGCCTTCTGAGGATGTTCAAGAAGTTAAAGAGGAAGTTGTTCAGTCAGAAGGTCAGCCACAGGAGACTACAAAGGAAGAGGCCGCAAAAGATGTTTCCCCAGCTGAAGCTTTAAAAGCAGAAACGCCCGTTGAGGCTCAAGATGAATCGATCTTAAAAAATACGAGAAATATCGGGATTATTGCTCACATTGATGCCGGCAAGACGACAACTACCGAGAGAATTCTTTATTATACAGGTATTATTCACAAGATGGGAACAGTTGATCAGGGTAATGCGGTAATGGATTGGATGGCGCAAGAACAAGAAAGAGGTATTACAATTACCTCAGCTAATACTACTTGTTCGTGGAAAAAAAATAAGATCAATATCATAGATACGCCCGGACACGTTGATTTTACCGTTGAGGTCGAACGTTCTCTAAAGGTTTTAGACGGGGCAGTTGTTGTTTTATGTGCAACAAGCGGGGTCCAGGCCCAGACTGAAACAGTATGGAGACAGGCAGATAGATATGGCGTGCCTAGGATATTCTTTATTAACAAGATAGATCGTTTGGGCTCGGATTTTGATAATGTTGTAGGGCAGCTTCATGACCGCCTTGGGGCAAATGCAGCACCTATACAATTTCCCGACGGAACTGAAAATGATTTTAAGGGTATAGTTGATGTTGTTAATATGCAGTATATTGTTTACTTGGATGAGACAGGCATGAAGTTTGAGAGGCAGGAAATACCGGAGGCTTTAAAAGAAAAGGCTAAAGAGTACAGGCAGAACCTTTTAGAGAGATTATCTGACGCTGATGAGGAGCTGATGGATATGTTCTTATCCAAGAAGGAAATATCGCCAGAACAGATACAGGCAGTTATAAGAAAAGGTGTTATTAGTAACACATTCTATCCTGTGCTAGTCGGAACGGCTTTGCGAAATAGAGGCGTTCAGTTGGTTTTGGATGCGGTTGTTGACTATTTGCCTTCTCCTTTAGATGTCCCTCCGATTAAAGGCAAAAACCCTAAAACGAATGAGGAAGAGACAAGAAAGACTTCATTCTCGGAGCCTTTATGCGCTTTAGTTTTTAAAACAGCTAATGACCCTTATGTCGGCAAGCTATACTATACGAGGATCTATTCTGGTGTTATCGAGTCCGGAGGCACTATTTATAATGCTTCTCGTCAGAATAAAGAGAGAATATCTAAAATAGTTGTAATGCACTCTAATAAACAGGAGATCGTGCCAAAAGCTTCTGCTGGAGATATTATTGCTTTAATAGGTTTGAAAGAAACAAAATCAGGAGATACTATTTGCGATAAGGATGCGCAGATCATTGTTGAAAGCATGAAGATCCCAGAGCCGGTCGTCTCTATGTCTCTTGAACCAAAGACGAAAAGTGATCAGGATAAAATGGGAGAAGTGCTTCATAAATTTTTAGATGAAGATCCATCGCTTCAAAGTAGATATGACCATGAAACTTCCCAAACGATCTTATCTGGGATGGGAGAGCTTCACCTTGAGATCATTATCGACAGGATGAAAAGGGAGCACAATCTTGAGACGATTATTGGAAGGCCTCAAGTCGCATATCGCGAGACTTTAACGCAAAAAGTGGAAAATGTCGTCGGAAAATTTGTTTCACAAACTGGCGGCCGGGGCCAATATGGGCATTGTGTCATAAATGTTGAGCCTGCAACTGAACCTGGCAAAGGTGTTGAGTTCATTGATCAGATCAAAGGTGGTGCGATACCAAGAGAGTATATCCCAGCTATAAAGAAAGGTATTGTTCAGCAATCTGCAACCGGGATCTTAGGAGGTTATCCAATAACAGATTTTGTCGTTACTTTAGTTGATGGCTCTTATCACGAAGTTGATTCGAGTGAAATCGCTTTTATTATGGCTGCAAAGCAAGCGCTTAAAGAGGCTTTGTCTCAAGGCAAATGCGTTTTTTTAGAGCCGATCATGGAGCTTGAGTGTGCCATGCCGGAGGAATTTAACGGAGCTGTAATCGGCGACCTTAATACAAGGCGGGCAAGGATCGTTGATCTTGGAGTGATAGGTAAACTTAAAACGGCAAAGTGCGAGGTGCCTTTATCAGAAATGTTCAATTATGCAAATGCGCTTCGTTCTCTAACGCAAGGACGCGCATCCTTTTCAATGGAGCCTGCATTTTATGCTGAGGTTCCGCATTATATTTCAGAGAAGATAATTAAAGAAAGAGAAGAAACTAAGAAAAAATAATAATTGCCTGGGAGAATGTTTTAACGTGCAAAAGAATGTTGCTTTAGTTGTGTTTTGTTTGAGTGTTCTTTCTATCAGGGTTTCATTTGCCGATTCGATCAAATTGATGTCCGGTAAAGTTTTTGAAGGTGAGATAATTGAGAGGACACAAGAGCATATAAAAATGAATACAAATTTAGGGGTTGTAACTATCCCAATAAAACGCATAGATCCTGATTCGTTTTCAAATGGTGGTGCAGATGGTGTAATATCTGAAGAGGAAAAGGCAGAAAGCTATAAAGTGGATGATTGGGATCAGTGGATGGCCCAGAATCAAGGTTATTTAGATATAATTGGCGAAATGCAGCTTAAATATTTGGCAGCGATGGAAGAATCAACAATAAATATCGGCGAGGCTTTGGGACGAAAAGATATTAAAGCTGGTAAAGCAGCTGCGAATAAAGCTAGATCAAGGCTGTCAGTACTACAAGAGGAGGTTTCTAAAGTTCAACCTCCAGAGGAATTAAAAGGCTTTCACGAAAAAATAAAACAGACTTATAGCTATGCTAATAAATCGATTAACATGTGGTTAATTACAGATCAGCAGGCTTATTATAAATATTACAAACGTTCTCAAAAAGCATACATTTCTTCTGTCATTGAGTTAAAGGATTTTTATAAGTATAATGAAGCTCCTGCTGAAGTGGTTGAAGTTATGGAAAAGGCTGTAAAAACTTTTCAAACTGATCTGGAAAATTCGTTTTATTAATTTTTTACAGTGAGGTTGATATGTCAAAAAAAGTTTTAGTGATATTAGCAGAAGGGTTCGAAGAAGTTGAGGCTATAACGCCTATCGATGTATTGCGAAGAGCCCAGGTTGAAGTTGTTGTAGCAGGCCTTGATAGTGAAAGGATCACTGGGTCTCGAGGCGTTACTGTTATTGCTGATAAAGTCCTTGATGAGGACGATATTGAATTTGATGCCCTGATCCTTCATGGGGGAAATCCAGGGGCGATCAATCTCGGCAATTCAGGTATCGTTAAAGAGCTTGTTAAGAAGATGAACGGGCAAGGAAAAATTATTGCAGCAATCTGTGCTGCGCCGGCTGTGGTTTTGGGACCGATAGGGGTATTGAACGGAAAAAAAGCTACATGTTTCCCGGGTTCAGAAAAAGGGTTTCCTGATAGCGTTGAATTTTGTGAAGATAATGTTGTTATTGATGGTAATATTATTACAAGCAGAGGGATGGGCACATCTCTGGAATATTCCTTGGCTATTGTTGAGAAACTGATAGATAAACAAACAGCAGACAGGATCTCAAAAGCAGTTGTTTGGAGATAAGCGATAATCAAAAATTGCTTATCGCTTTTTGGTATATGAAAAGAGAGGAGATTTTTATGAAGAGCTATTTAGCAGGACTTTTTATAGTGTTTTTCGTAGCCACTTCTTTTGCGCAAGATAATCAAGTGCAATTAAAAGATGGACAGATCATTATTAAAACTCCAGAAGAAGTTAAAGCCCTTGATTATTCTGCAGAAGAAAAATATTCTGCAATAAAATTAAAAAAATGGGATATTAGAAAAGAGTCTGATGTTGTAGGTGAAGCACTAAAGGTTTACAAAAAGAAACAGGATCCAGTATATTCTCAAAAAATATGGATATCAGAAAAAGAAGATGGCACACAAAAAATATTGGTAGAATATAAATCTTCGCAAGAAGATTCCCGTATAATCTTTTCACCCGACGAAGATTATATGTATTATATTGGCCTGTCTGATACGGGTGAAAGTATGATCTATGGCATGAAGCTCTCTGGTCAGGAAAGCTTTGTATTTGATGCTGCAGATGATTTTCAATTAATGGAATGTCCTGGCAGTGGTAATTATTTTGTTCTCTTAAAAAATAATGAAGACCCAAGGGTTATGGTGTATGATTCAGAAGGAGATCAGGAAGACGTTCTGCATTATACGGGAGATTTGATGGATTTGGATGAATTGATCTGTAACTAATCTCAATATTATTAACTTACAAAAGTATAACAAGGAGGAGATATGAGCAAAAAGACAATATTAATAGTTATGTTAATTTGTTTGAGTATTTCTGGTTTGGCGGCGCAAAGTGACGCTAAAAGTGTCAAAAAGACTGTGGCTGTTTTTGAATTTAACAATGATTCAGGATACAAGTCAAAGCTAGATCTTGGTAATGACTTTTCAACTCAATTATCTGATGCGCTTGTTCAAAGCAATAAATTCGTTGTTCTATCAAGAAAAGACCTGGATGTAGTGATCGCGGAACAGGATTTGGCTCAAAGTGACCGCTTTGCTAAATCAAACACTGCAAAAATAGGTAAGATAATTCCAGCTCAGATTTTGGTTAAAGGGCAGATAACAGAATTTGAAGAAAATACTTCAAGCGGTGGCCAAGGCCTGTCTGTTAAAGGTTTTACTATTGGATCAAAAAAGGCTTCGGCGCATGTAGCGGTTATAATTCAGTTAATAAATTCCACAACAGGTGAGATTATTGAGTCTAAGCGTGTAGAAGGTGATGCTACGGGCGGGGGGTTATCTTTAGGTTATAGTGGTGATTTTAGCATAAATTCATCAAGCTTTAGGAAAACACCTTTAGGCAAGGCTGTGCAGATAGCTATTGATAATGCGGTCGATTTTATTGGCAAGAAAATGGACGATATTCCTTGGACGGGTAAAGTAATTTTGTCAAAGGATGAAGAAGTTTTTATTAATGCCGGAAGTGCCGCGGGGATCACTGAAGGTGATACTTTTTCAATTCTTCGTGAAGGCGAGGCTTTAATTGATCCAGATACTGGTATGGAATTGGGCCGAGATACTGCAAAGATCGCTGAAATTAGTGTGTCAAAAGTAGAAGTTAAGTTCTCAAAGGCTAAGGTTGTTGGAACACCAACAGATACTATTGTTATCGGGGATGTTGTTCAAGAATAAAAAAAGGAGAAAAAGAGATGAATATTAAGGCAAGTACGTATTTTCTTTTGATCATTGCATTATTTATAGTGGTAGGTTGTGAGTCGATGAACAAAGGTGCTAGTAAAGTTGGAGAAGGTGTTGGCAAGGTAACAAAGGTTGGAGATAGTGTTACTGAAGGCGCTGTTGATGGATATCTTGGAAAAGACCAGCAGAATAATCCTTATGGGAGATAAGGGGGTTTTATGAAAATTGGTGGACAAAGCGTAAAAATATTTAAAATGAAGAACAGAAAAGGTTATGCAGCTATTTGCGATGATCATCTAACAGAAGGAATCACACAAAATCAGGCTTTAGAAAGAATGGAAAAAGCAGTTAATCGGACAATGAAGAAGCTTCTGAAGCAAAAGAAGAAGTAGTTTTAAGTGTATGGTTTTCCCCAAAATGAAAAGAACAGCTTATGAGAGAAAAACTTTCAATAGTAGTGATAACAAAAAACGAAGAAAAGAGAATAGAAAAATATTTTAATAACGTTAAATGGGCAGATGAAATTATTGTTATTGATGACAATAGCGATGATAAAACAGCTGAAATTTTGGAAAAATTAGGTGCCAAAGTAACAAAGAATGCTTCAAATGGATTTTTTTATAAGCAAAGGAACTTAGGTATAGCGAAAGCTACTGGTGATTGGATACTTCAAATGGATGCAGATGAAGTTATACCTGATGATCTGCGAGAGGAGATCCTGCAAATTTTAGAACGACCAACATCTTTCTCCGCATATAGCATAAAAAGAAAGAATTTCTTTCTAGGGCATTTTATGAGATATGGTGGTTGGTATCAAGAGCGTACTATTAAATTATTTAAAAAAGGTAAAGCCTGGTATACAGATATCGGAAGAATACATGAAATTATAAAAGTAGATGGCGATATAGGGATGATTAATTCTGATATCGAGCATTATCCTTTTGATTCAATTTCGCAATTTGTTGAAAGGCAGAATTATTATACTTCGGTCAACGCAGAAGAAATTCTTGAAAAAAGGGGTCGGTTAAGCACAAAAGAAATAAAATATAATATAAAGTCAAGGCCTGTCAGATTGTTCTGGAAATTTTATGTAAAAAAGAAAGGCTATAGAGAGGGAATATACGGGTTTGTCTTCTGCCTGCTATTTGCTTGGGTTCATTTTATGTCTTGGTCTAAATATTGGGAAATGGTAAGAGAATAGGACCTCGTATGATGACTGAAAAAATGAAAGATTTTATTAGTATTTTTAAGCGTAAACCTACTTCCTCAGAAATTATTTCAAACTATTTAAAAGTTGAGATATCGGCAAATTGTAATGCCCGTTGCATATGGTGCTGGATGTTCAAATCAGATAAAAAACTTAACGGCTTGATGAAAAAAGAGGATTTTAAAAAATTCATAGATCTTAATAAGGGTTATTTTAAGGCTCACAAGACAGGAATAATGCCTTTTTTTAATGGAGAATGTTTGATACATCCGGATATTTTTGAAATATTTGATTATATTGTAGAAAATCACATTAATTTTATGGATTTGGATACTAATTTAGGAATGAAAATAGATATTGCCAAGCTCATGTCTTACCCTTTTAAGCATATTCGTGTTAATATAGGCGGGATTACGAAAGATGTTCATGATCATGCTATGAAAACGGATTTTGACCTAGTTGTCAGTAATCTAAAGAAGGCGTTTAAGATAAACCGAAAAAGGATATATGTCAAAATGGTCATGACCAAGGATAATATCATGCAAAAAGATCAGCTGAAAGGTTTTGTTAAGGAGTTGGGAGGTATGCCGGAACATTCAATTATTGCTCCAACAAGCTTTACAACACCTACTCTTGCTACTGATGAACAGAAAAAAGAATTCTTTGATCAGGTAATTTCTGAAGATATTGATGAATATTTAAAATTTGATTATGACCTTGCAAAGCCGGGATACGAGATTCGAACTAGGGATAATCATTGTCATTATCTATTGAATTGTGTAAGGGTAGACGGTTCGTTAACAATATGCTGTCAGGATCAGCTTGGTAACATTAATCTGGGAAATGCCTTTGAAGTGCCAGTTATTGACCTGGTAACTTCATCTAAATATAAAGCTGCTATAGAAAAAGCAAAAAATATGGGGTTTGATTTTTGCCGTGAATGCAATTAAGTTAGTTTTAAGCGATATGAGGTTATATTTACAGGAGTTGTTAAAGCAGGATGCTTGAAAAATACAGCAATAAATTATGTTAAAAATATTTTGAAAAAATATTGACAGTGTTACATAAGTGTGTGAGAATAGGCATGTTATTATTTTATCCAGTGATGATTCTAATATGACAAAGGAAAGGGGGGATGAAAATAGTTACGTCAGGGGTCGTCAAAATACTGGTCTATTATTGTTAAGTTTCTAGGCCAATTTTACCTAGTTATATATAAATTAAAAAAAACAATTTAGCCGGCTAAAAAAGATTTCGCAAATGAGATCAAGCGGGATTTTTTTACTGGCTTTTCTGGGGAGAAAAAAATGAGAAAATTACTACTTGCTTTGTTGGTAGTTGCTGTTATGGCAATGCCAGCATTTGCTAGCGTACAAAACATCAAAGTAAGCGGAAGCATTGATTCTGCTGCTGTTTACAGAGAAAACTTTGAATTAGGTTTAAATTCATCAGCTACTAGAGATGAAGTTCAAAACCTATTCTTAACTATCACAAAAGTTGGTATCGATGCAGACCTTACAGATAATGTAGCTGCAACAGTTGAATTGATCAATGAAAGAGCATGGGGAGTTGATAATGCTACTCATGGTGAAGTTGATGTTAATTTAGCATATGTTACATTAAGAGAAATGCTTTATTCACCATTAACAGTTGTCATTGGTCGTCAAAAAATTGTATGGGGTAATGCATTGATCATAGGTGCAAACTATACTATTGATTCTGCAGTGACTGCTATGGCAAGAGACCTAAGTCAACAAGCTGGTTTCGATGCTATCAAGATAGTTCTTGATTACAATCCTTTGACAATCCAAGGTATCTTTTCACGTATCACAGATACTCAACCAACTCTTCATACTGATGAAAAGTCAGATGTCAATCTTTATGGTATCAACGCTACATATGAAATTGGCGATGATATGGATTCAGTTGTTGAAGCTTACGTGATCAAACAAGTTGATCATACTACTGATGATTCTGATGGAGATGAGATCCTTGTTAAAGGTATCAGAGGAAGCATGAATCCTATAGAAGGATTAAACCTTCAAGCAGAAGTTGCTTTGCAAACAGGTACTTTTGTCAGTGCAGCTAATACACATGCTACTCGTAAAGCAAAGGCAGTTCAGTTAATGTCAAATTACAAGATCCCTGCTTTAGAAGATTACAATCCTGTTGTAGCTTATACATTCTCTTATTTCTCAGGGGATGAAAATTCAACTGTTACAGCATCTGATTATACAGCATGGAACTCAATGTACAATAATGATAATGCTGGAAAGATCTATGATGCATTATTTGATGAATCAAACTTGATCATTCACGAATTAGCATTATCAGCTAATCCGATGGAAGATGTAACAGCAACGTTGACTTATGCTAAGCTTTATACAGCAGACGGAGATGCTGGTACTATTCAATTACAGCAAACAGATTCAGGAGATCTTACACGCAACGTAAATACAGGAACACATTCATTAGGTCAAGAAATTGATGCTGATGTGATCTATGATTATACAGAAGATGTTCAAATCTTAGGCACAGTTGGTTTCTTCAAGCCAGGTGATGTATTCAATTATGACGATAGAACCCCAGCTAAACAAGTTATGGTTCGCGTTAATGTTGGATTCTAAGTATCTTTAGAAATAGTATTAAAAAACCCCCACTGCCTTTGGCGGTGGGGGTTTTTTAATTGGCTGATAGTACGTAAGCCAAGAACAATATATTATGGTTTTCTGTTTACTTTTCACGTACGCGCTATTAGAATGTAGAAAATTAGGGGAGTTATTAACGAAAGGAAACATGATGAAAAGAAGCAAGGCTTTAGCCGGAATGTTTTTATTTTTCGCATTTGTATTGATGTTCAGCGGTTCTGTTTTTGCTGACGGTGCCCAAGAGTTTAAGAATGCTTTTGCCGATGGCAAGTTTTCTGGGGAAATTGGTTCTTATTTTGAATATAAGGCAAATGAGGCAAGCGATACTAATACTGGGTGGGCAAATGCTTATTTGACTTTTAAGTATGAAACTTTAGCGTGGAACAATTTACAGTTTGGAACAAGGTTTTTTGCCCACGGGCAATTATACAATGAAGCTCAAAATAGCTCAGATCCTTTTGGGGCTGATGTTGAAAGTGAATTCACGCTGCCTGAGCTTTATTTGAACTATGGTTTTGGAGATTCTTCAAACGTTAGAGCAGGGCGTTTTGATCACAAAATGGTTTCTCATATTGATGATGCCCAGAGTGAAGGTGCTTATGTTCAATTTAAAGAGTTAGAAAATATTGAATTGATCGCCGGGTTTATTAAGAGGTTTGCAGAGATCGATTATGATGATGGTGAGGATTTTGGCCGAACGAATGATGCTCAGGACCTGAATTCCGAGTCTACTTTTGGGTCTGGCTCCAGTGATACCTTGATATTTTTAGAAGGCAAATATAAGCCCGTAGAGAACCTGACATTAAATCCGTTCTTCATGTATCATGACGATTACGCAAATGTAGTCGGATTGGAAACATCTTTTAACTCACAATGGGATAAATATGAAATTGAATATGGCGGATCGGTTCTTTATGAATATATTAATGCAGAGATAGCAGGTAGCGATGATGCTAATGTTTTTGCTATTATGCCTTTTGTGAAAAAGGGTCCTGTGAAATTGGATTTTTGCTATTCAAAATTCAGTGATGGAAGTGCTTTGAATAAGCCTCAATGGCTTGCGGATATAAACAATCTTGTTGATCAGGAAAATGCCGATGGCCTGGCTGGTTCTGAATTCTTTGAGACGAGAATAAAGTATTCTTTTGAAAAGTTATGGTTGTCATATGCTTTTGGCATCGCTAATTATGATACAAGTTCAAGCGTGGGTAATGGCTTTAATGATAACGAATTTCAAGTTGGCTACAAGGTAACAGATTCTTTTGACGTCAACGTCCGTTATTTTATTGTTTCTTATGATGATATTGCAAATAAAGACTATAACAAAGTGGAAACACTTATTAAATTCAAGTTCTAAAAAAGAGGGCAGATAGATACGGTATAAAAAAAGGGCAGTGCTATTTGATGAAAATGGCGCTGTCCTTATTTTTTTATCAATTCTTTCACTCTTTCTGCAATTGAGAGGCAGGATGTAAGTCCGGGGGATTCTATTCCGAGCAGATCGATGAAATTTGGAAAGCCTTTTTCAGCTTCGTTTGCAATTACAAAATCTCTGAAATCATCTTGAGGGCTTTGAAGTTTTGCTCTTATTCCGGAAGTGTCAGGGATAAGGTCTTCTAGCTTTAATTCTGGCAAGAATTTACTTGCTGAATTAAAGAAAATTTCCTGATCATTAATGTTGATCTGGTAATCAATAACATCGACATATTTTGCGTCAGGCCCAAGCCTTAAGCCACCTGCAAGGTCAGGGGTAGCATGTATTCCAAGGTCAAACTTGCTTGGAGGCGGGTATACTAAGTGTTTTATACCTAATTTGCCTGGATTGCTGACCCTGAAATACTGTCCCTTGCTGTAATGTATCTTGTAGGAATTCTTTTCTATATCAATGCCGACCAATGATGCAACTTTGTCTGAATATAATCCGGCTGCATTAATTACAACATTAGTTTCGAATGAAAATTCTTCACCATCAGGCTCGCGAACGGTAATTTCATAATGGTCGCTCTTTTTTGTAATGCCAATAGCTTCAATGTTAAAGGCAAATTCAACGCCTCTGCTTTTTGATGCATCATAAAAATGTTTCATGACGAAGTGTGAGTCGACAATGCCGCTATCGGGTGAAAAGAGGGCGGTTTCTGCTTTAACATTGGGCTCTAATTTTTGAATTTTTGCTTTGTCTATGAAATAGAGGTTATTAATTCCGCAGTCAGTTGAATTTTTATAGATATCTTCAATTTTTTGAATTTCATCCTTTTGGGACGCAACAAGCATTTTACCTGTTTTTCTGTGACCGATATTATTTTCCTGGCATAATTGATAAAGAAGCTCTTTGCCGCGTAGGCACATTAGAGATTTTAGGCTGTTCTTTGGATAATAAAGACCAGCATGAATTACTTCTGAATTGCGAGAGCTTGTGTCTTGACCAAAGCTATGCTGTTTTTCTAAGACCATAATGTCTTTTTGGTTCTTAGAAAGTAGATAGCTTGATGCCAGCCCTACAATTCCCGCACCGATAATAGTAATTTTTGTTCTATCCATTTAAAATAAATTCGTTATTAATATTTATAGTAATAGTGATGATTTATAATCAATCTATTAGCTACTATTCTACACATAAGTGGCGCATTTCCAAGAAAAAAAAGAGTTATGTATTCAAGGATTAATATATCTTGACATCGTTAAGTCATAGGTAATAGAATGATTTATAAAAAAATTTGCAGTATTTTGTAACTAATTGCATTCCAACAGCATAAGTGGTCTAATAATGCTCAATTAACAACTAACCGGTATTATTTACTAATGATAATAAAGCTAAATTCAATTCTTTTTAAACTGCTCTCTTTTACTGTAATAATATTGATAGTTTCTATGTCACTGATCTTGTTTGTTTCCCATTATCAGTTGGAAGCTATAAATGAAGCCAGTCAAAATGAGATTTATTCTGAAAGAATTGATTCAATAATGGAGATCTTATCAGGTGGATATAGACGGCTGATGGAAAAGCCTAATGTTGTAGATTACATAAAGGAGTATCAGCAAGCATCTCTATTAGCTATCAGAAATAGATATCATGAAACTGAAGGATATAAGATATATCCATTTGTGATAAAAGCAAATGATAAAACTTTTGTGCATTCGGGTGGATTGAATAAGTCTGTTGGGTCCTTAGATAGTAAAAATATAGAAAAGGTCATCCGATTAAGGAGTGGTGATTTTATTTATAAAAGTGATTTGGGAGAGAAGAATTGGTGTGTTTTTAAATATTTTAAAGGCTGGGATTGGATCGTGGGTTATGTTATTCCTGTCAGTATAAAGAATATTGAAGTTCGCATCTTTATTAGGGGATTTTTCGTTACATTACTTATTGTATCGTTTATTATTATCTTTGCTGCTTGGTTTTTTATTGTAAGGATTATAAGCCCTATTGATAAATTAACTGATGCGGCAGTAGCAATGTCCTCAGGTGTTCTCGATCACAAAATAGATGTTAGCAGTAATGATGAACTGGGAGCATTGGCACGTAGTTTTATTTTTATGAGGGATGTTGTAAGTGACAAGATCGGCGCGTTAAATAATGAAATTTTAGACAGGGCACAGGCCGAAGAAGATCTGTCAGTAGTTAGGAACTATTTAACTAACATTATTGACTCTATGCCTTCTATTTTGATAGGTGTTGATAATAGATTAAAAATTACTCAGTGGAATAAAAAAGCTCATGATAGCATAGGAGTTAGTTATTCAGATGTAAAAGGCAGGCGCCTTGTTGAAGCTTTTCCAGCCTTAGTGCCCGAGATCAATAGAATTAAGCAAGCGATCGATGAAAGAGTCATAATAGCCGATTCAAAGGTCGAGATAGCTATTGGCGATAAAACATTTTTTTCTGATATCACAATATATCCTTTGATCTTCGAGAATGTTGAGGGTGCTGTAATAAGAATTGATGATGTTACAAATCGAATTAATCTTGAGGAGTCAATTATTCAGTCTGAAAAAATGGCTTCTGTTGGAGGCTTAGCAGCGGGTATGGCGCATGAAATCAATAATCCGTTAGCGGGTATATTACAGAATATGCAGGTTATTCAGAGTAGAATAGACAAGGGTGATGCTAAGAATATTCAGATAGCTAAAGAATGCGGAACTAGCATGGGAATAATCAATAAATATTTAGTCCGTCGGGGTATAAGATCTATGATAGAAATGGTTATGGAATCGGGAATAAGGGCGGCTAGGATAGTAGATAATATGCTTAGTTTTTCCCGTAAAAGCGAGACAGTATTGATGCCTCAGGATATCCGTTTATTGCTTGAAAATATGGTAGAGATTGCAAAAAATGATTATGACCTAAGTAAAAAATATGATTTTAGAAAGATAGAAATTGTTAGGGAATATGATGATATAATATCTAAGGTAATGTGTGAAAAAAGCCAGATACAGCAGGTTTTCTTGAACATATTAAAGAATAGTGCACATGCTTTAAAAGAACTTGTAGAATGTCAAGAGGTATCAGGTCTAGGGAGGCCTGAAGGTGTTGCAGCGCGAAAACCTAAGATAACTTTAAGGATTAAAGAAGCAGATAATGCTGTTCAGGTGGATATAGAGGATAATGGTGCAGGTATGGAAGAAGAAGTGAGAAGGCGCATCTTTGAACCGTTCTTTACAACAAAAGAAGTTGGAATGGGCACAGGCTTGGGGTTGTCGGTTTCATATTTTATTATCACAGAAAGGCACAAGGGGAAGATGTCAGTTAAATCTACTAAGAATAAGGGAACAAAATTTACTATTCAATTACCAATAGAAGGGCATGAAAAATGAACAAAGACAAATTAATTCGTGTATTAATAATTGATGATGAGTTATCTATTAGAGGAAGCATGGCGGGATATTTAGATGATTGTGGTTTTGCTGTCTCATTGTCCGAGAGTACGGAGAAGGCTTTAAGAATGGTCAGTGAATCTACATATGATGTTGCTATTGTCGATCTGCGTCTTAGAGGCTTGAGCGGCGATGTGTTTATTGTGGAAGCAGCGCAGATATGCAAAGATCTAAAATATATCATTCATACTGGTTCAGTTAATTATGCATTATCAGACGAGCTCAAAAAAATAGGAGTGAAGCCAGAGCATATATTTAGAAAACCTTTAGATGATCTGAATGTTATTGTTGAAGCTATCAATCTGCTTGTAAAAGAGGGCGGTATAAGTGAATAATCAACCTATTACTTCAGTCCTTGTTGTTGATGATGATAATATTATTCGTTCCAGTTTGCGCAACTATCTTGAGGATAACGAGTATGCTGTTTTTGAAGCTTCATCTGGTGCGGATGGACTGAAGGTCCTAGAAAAAGAGAGAGTTGATCTTGTGCTTGTTGATCTTAGGATGGTTGGTATGGATGGGTTGGAGGTATTGGCTTTTGTAAAAGAAAAATATCCTAAACTGCCAATAATAGTCCTTTCTGGAGCAGGTGTAATTTCAGATGTCATAAAAGCCTTGCGTTTAGGCGCATGGAATTATTTGTTAAAGCCCATTGAAGATTTGTCAGTTCTTAAGCATGCTCTTGATAATGCCTTAGAAAAAGTTTCACTTATCGAACAGAATCGCAAGTATCAAGAAAATCTAGAAAAACTGGTAAAAGAAAGAACGGCAGCTCTTGAGCATGAATTAGCTGCAAGAATTAAAACAGAGAAGCAATTGTTTTTAAG
This sequence comes from Candidatus Omnitrophota bacterium, assembly GCA_018812705.1. Lineage (GTDB taxonomy): Bacteria > Omnitrophota > Gorgyraeia > Zapsychrales > Zapsychraceae > Zapsychrus_A. The sequence continues at coordinate 4,104 of JAHJCZ010000120.1, read as the reverse complement.
AACACAGGAATTGGAAAGTTATTCTTATGTTATAAGTCACGATCTTAAAGAACCATTGCGTAATATTGGGGCTTTTGCTCATTTTTTAAATGAAGATTATTCAAAATGCTTAGACGAGAAAGGTCTTGAATATTTATATCATATTACTTCTTCTATAAAAAGAATGTCGAACCTCGTAGATGACCTGCTGCATTTATCCCGCATAGGAAAAAGGTTTACTGAATTTGCATTAGTAGACTTAAATGAGATAATTGAGCATGCTAAATTGGAACTTTATGAATTGATCAGAACAAATGATGTGGTATTTGAAATAGGAGAGATGCCCCAGATCGTTTGCCAGCGTACATGGATGATCGAGATATTCAAGAATTTAATAGGTAATGGGATCAAATATAATGAGAACGCTAAGCGGATAATAAAGATCAATTGTATAGAAAGCTCAAAAGATTATGCGTTTTTTGTTGAGGATAATGGAATAGGGATTGCAGAGAAATTCCATGAGAAAATATTTGAGCTTTTTAGGCGTTTGCATTCAAGAGATAAATATGATGGTACTGGCGCTGGTTTGGCAGTAGTAAAAACTATTATAACTCAGCATGGTGGTAGTATTAATGTTGAGAGAAGTTCTTTTGATAGAGGGACAACAATGAAATTCATTATTCCGAAACTGATCCTAAAAAGCATTAACGAAGGTGAAGAAGGAGAAACGTAATTACAAGGCCTTTCGGTATACTTTTAGTTGAAGATTCGGAAAGCGATATTTTGTTAGTGAACAAGGCTATTGAGAAATTAGGCATGGATTGTCAGTTGCATGTTGTTAGAGATGGCGAGGACTTTGTTGAGTTTTTCAGGAATGGCAATGGAGAGAACGGGTCTAAAAAGAATAATATCGATCTGATATTGTTAGACCTGAATATGTTAAGGATGAATGGATTTGAGGTGCTGGAACATAGGAATAGTGACCCAGATCTAAAAGACATCCCTGTTGTTATTTTAACCTCTTCTTTGAATGATAAAGATATTGAGAAAGCTTATGAGCTTGGCGCTAACGGCTATTTAGCAAAGCCTATTGAGATCGACGTATTTATGGAAACAGTTGCTAAGGCGGCTGTTTATTGGCACAATCTTTTTAAAAGAGCCTAGTCGGGATATAGTAAAACATTATATTTAAAGAGGGTATTTTGATGGGAAAAGAAGAAAGAGATGCATATGCGAAAGCTAAGAGCGACGAGATCAGGATGTCGTTAGAAACTTACTTGAAAATTGCTTCGACTTCTTTTGTGCAATCCGATAGTGATATGCTTGCCCTAGAGACTGCTCTTGCTAAAGGGGATAGCTTGGTTATAAAAGATACATCTCACAGGATAAATGGTGTTTATCTGAATTTAAGAATTGATAATGTTTCAAAGTACGCACAGGAGATTGAGCAACTAGTGAATGATGATGGTTCTCTTGATGCAATTAAGGATAACTTTAAAAAACTTCAGGAAGAGTACGAGAAGATCAAAGCAGTTCTTCAATAACATTATTCCCGCAGGGATGATATTCTCGTGGAGATTATAAAGTTTCATTTAGCAATATGCTGCATTTGATGTTTAATAGATTAAAAATCCTGCCTAAAAATATTCCGAATACCGTTTGATATACCCTAATAAGTAATATAAAATAAAAACATTAATAAGAACATTTCAATATATCTATATATTTAAAAGGGATAATAAATGAAAAGAATGAAGTCGGTAAATTTTCTGTTCTCTGCAGTTTTTATATTTTTTATGATGATGTCAATGTCGCTGTTTGTTTCTTCGGCATATGCAGAAGCTTATTACAGAGCTCAGAATAGAGGCCAGCTGATCGATAATTCTTTAGATGCGTGGGAATCAGTTGAAAAAAGGCATTTTGATTCTACTAAACAAAAGAGTTTCGATGATATTGAAAAAAGGCATTTTAAGAGGGCTAATAGTAGAGAAAAAATTGATACTGAAATGCTTGGAGATTTTTCTTACAGGGACGGAGCAGCATTTGGTGCCCGCAAACATCAGTTTGATGCTAAATGGAGCTGGTCAAGATATTTGTATGATGAAAGTGTTTGCAAAGAATGTACAGTGCTTAAAGAGGGTAATAGCAGTAGATGGCAAGGTAGTATGTTAGGTGTTTTAGGGCAATATGCTTATCGTCCTGCCCCAGAAGATGTTTTATTCTCTAAGTATATAAATACATACAAATTCGATCTTTCATATAAATGGGCTAGTAATCTTACAGAAACATCAAACGGGATACATGATGTTTTGCGAATTGATGGTGTAAAAAATTATATTGTTGAAACAAGAGGGCTTTTTGGCAGGGAGTATAGCAAGGGATATTTTGATGTACTTCTTTATTCAGGTTTTGGATACCGGTATAGAAGTGATAAAGATAAACCGTTTTTAACCCCAATAAACGGAGAGGGCCAACGCTACTATACAAGTAATACTGAATCAACATATTTCTATTTGCCGCTAGGTTTTGAGCTTTTACAAAGAACTAAGAGGGACTGGGGTTTTGCGTTAAAGGGTGAATATGATATGCTTTTGGTCGGCCAAACCAGCGATGGAAAAGGATCAGTGAATAAATACCTGCCAGCTGATGAACAGTGGACAGATAACAGTTATAATCAACATAATGGATTTGCTTTAAAGACTTCTGTAGAGATCATAAAAAAGAATAGAGAGCTTGATTTTGTTTTTGAGCCTTATTTTGAGTATTGGAATATATCAATGTCAGAAACTGCTCATGGTCTAGAGGATGGTGTTGAGGTAAATACTGACCGCGGTACGCCCTACACAATGGAAGCTGGCATAAAAATGGGTGTCCAGTTTTAGTAATTTATTGTAGAAATTATCGTCTGTGAGAACGTACTTGAAGATCTGTTCTGTTCTTAAGGCTAAGCTAATTACAGCTTAGCTTTTTTTATAATAACTATTTATGATTAATGCACTTCCTCCAATATTTATTGAACGTTTGAAAAAGTTGATACCCAAGAAGGATCTTGGTTCTTGCCTTGATAGTTTTTCATTTGAAAAAATAATTTCAATTAGGGCGAACACTCTGAGAAATAGTGTTCAGGATGTGTGCTCTTGTCTTGATGAAAAAGGCATAAAATATTCTAAGGTAGAATGGTTTAAAGATGCTTTGATCCTTAATAATGTTAAATGGGAAGACTTTAGGGAAAGTAATTTGTTTAGTGAAGGACTAGTATATAGACAAAGCATAAGTAGCATATTAGTGCCAGTGGTCTTGTTGCCAGAGCCTAATGAAGATATTCTTGATCTTTGTGCAGCGCCTGGAAGCAAGACAACTCAGATCTCAGCTATGATGAAGAATACGGGACGTATTACGGCTGTTGAGATCGTTAAGGGAAGATATTATAAGCTTAGATCAGTGGCAAAATTGTTAGGAGCCAAAAATATAGAATTTAAACTGATAGATGGAAGAAGATTTAGACCATCAGATAAATTATTTGACAGAGTGTTGATAGATGCACCTTGTAGCAGTGAGGGAAGATTCTCTTTATTAGATAAAAAAACTTATGCTTACTGGAGCCCAAGAAAGATAAGGGAGATGCGTAAAAAGCAAAGGGGCTTAGTTCTTAACGCATCTAGATCGCTTCGGGATGGCGGGGTTTTGGTTTATTCTACATGTACATTTGCGCCTGAAGAGAATGAAGGTGTTGTAGATTGGCTGATAAAGAAGCTTGATAGAAACATTACTGTTGAAAAAATAGATCTCGAAAGGCTTGATTTGCCTACATATCCTGCGGTAACAGAGTGGGAAGGCAAGGTTTTTGATGAGAGGGTAAAGAATTGCCTGCGTGTCCTACCCAGCAGTTCCTCAGATGGATTTTTTATTGCTAAGATCAGATTCTAATTGATATGTTGTTGTGCATTATTTGCAGGCTACTGGGAATCAAGAGGTTAGAGATGGCGCAATGCTAGGTGTTTTTGTCTTCAATTAATCCCTTGACATAGAAGGCTAAATATATGAGAATAACTTTTATTCTCCACTTGGAGAGTGCTTTTTTATTGGTCTATCCTTAATAATATTATGAAAAATATTTATTTAATT